>DATGFS010000004.1 GCA_035308905.1 bacterium
TCGAAGTGGTGGTCCGGCTTCGCGACCTCGGCAAGCGTTATGGGGAGACCGCGGTCCTCTCCGGGGTCTCGCTGGAGGTGCGGCGCGGGGAGAAGATCGGCGTGATCGGTCCAAACGGCGCCGGCAAAACGACGCTGCTCCGGATCGTCGCAGGGGTGGAGCCGCCCAGCGCGGGGCTCGCTGAACTCGGTCCCGGTGTGCGGGTCGGTTACTTCGCGCAGCACGCCGAGGAGACGCTCGATCTCGAGCAGACGGTGCTCGACGCCGTCTTGGGAGACCGCGCCATGTCGCCGGAGCAGGTCCGGCGCGTCCTCGGCCGGTTTCTGTTCTCGGGCGAGACCGTGTACAAGTGCATCGGCGATCTGAGCGGAGGCGAGCAGCGCCGGGTCGCGCTGGCGCGCCTCGTCCTCGACCGGCCTGATCTGCTGTTGCTCGACGAGCCGACAACGCATTTCGATCTGGCCTCGCTCGAAGCGCTGGAGCAGGCGCTCGGCGCGTTCGAAGGCGCGATACTGCTCGCGTCGCACGACCGCTATCTGCTGGACCATGTGGCGCGGCGCCTCCTGATCGTGGACGCGGGCGGCGTGCGCGGTGTGCCGGGTCCGTATCACGCCTACCGCGAGGCGCTCACCGCCGGGACCGCGACGGCGGGGGCGGGTCCCGCGCCGGCCTCGGGCAAGCCGTCGTCGTCGCCCGCCGCATCGTCGGAGTCACGCCCCGCGGCATCCGGGCAGGACCGGGCGCGCGAAGCGGCCGGAGGTCCCGCGCGAGACAGGGGAGGAGCGCGACGCGGATTCGGCCGCGGCCCTTCCGCGGACGTCGTGGACGTCCACACGATGCTCGAGCAGATCGCGTCGCTCGAAGAGGAACAGAAGCACCTCAGCCGCCTGATGGGCGACCCCGAACTGTATCGGGACGCGGCGCGCGCCCGCGAAACCGTGCGGCGGTACGAGGAGGTCAACACGGAACTCGAATCGCTCTACGCGCGGCTGACCGCCGCTGAAGAGGGCGCCGGTGGATAAGGCTGCGCCGGCGTCGCCCCCTGAGGGGACTAGCCGGCGGGATGCGCCGGCGTCGCGCGACGCGGGCACCTGCTTTGCGTGCGGCCAGGCCAACCCGATCGGCCTTCGCCTGCGGTTCGAGGCGGACGGGGAGGGGATCCGCGCCGAGTTCACGCCCGGTCCGCACTATCAGGGATACGAGGGCGTGCTCCACGGCGGCATCATCGCCGCGGCGCTCGACGACGCGATGGCCAACTTGTTTCATATGCGCGGGCGCGAGACTGTGACCGCGCGGCTCGAGGTCCGGTACCGCCGCGAAGCGCCGATCGGACAACGGTTGATCGTGACCGCGCGGACGACGGGCGAGCGGGGCCGCTTCTTCACCGCGGAGGCGACCCTGGCGCTTCCGGACGGCACGTGTCTCGCCGAGGCGAGCGGGATGCTCGCGCGGGGCGGGTGAGGCGTGGCGGAGAAGAACGGCGACGGGGATCTCCGCGTCATCGCGACGAACCGGCGCGCGCGGCATGAGTACTGGATCGAGGAGACGCACGAGGCCGGGATCGCGCTGACCGGGACGGAAGTGAAATCGCTGCGGGCGGGACACGTGATCCTCGGCGACGCGTTCGCGCGGGTCGACCGCGGCGAGGCGTGGCTGCTGCACCTTCACATCAGCCCTTACGAGCAGGGCAACATCCAGAACCACGATCCGATGCGGACCCGGAAGCTGCTGCTGCACAAGCGGGAGATCATGCGCCTGGGCGCCCGCGTTCAGCAGCGCGGATACACGCTGGTGCCGCTCCGCCTCTACTTTCGCAACGGCGTGGCCAAGGTCGAGTTGGGGCTCGCGCGCGGGCGCCACACGTACGATAAGCGCGAACGGATCGCCGAGCGCGATGCCGAGCGCCGCATCGCCCGCTCACTCGGCGCGCGGGATGCCGGGCGTGGGCCGTCCCGCCGCGAACGCTGATGCCCACGCTGAGCGCGCTGGCGCTATACGTGCCGGTCGCGCTCGTCATGGCGGTGACGCCGGGGCCGGCGACCCTCTTCGTGCTGAGCCGCGCGTCTTCGTACGGACGCGAGGCCGGGCTGCTCTCCGCCGCCGGCCTGCTGACCGGGACGATGGGGCTCATCGCGCTGGCGGCCCTCGGTCTGACCGGCATTTTGGAAGGGGCGCCCTTCGCGTTCGACGTGGTCAAGACCGCCGGAGCCGCGTACCTCGTCTATCTCGGGCTGCGGACGCTCGTCGCGCCGAAGGACCGCGGCGCTCTGGGCGCGGTTCGCGGGCGCGGGGATGTGCCCGTCCGCTCGGGGCCGCTGCTTTTCCGGGACGGGATCGTGACGGAATTGTTCAATCCCAAGGCCGCGCTGTTCTATGCCTCGGTCTTGCCGCAGTTTGTGGACGCGCGCCGGCAGGACGTGCCGCTGCAGATGTTCGCGCTCGGCGTCATCTTCGTCGTCTTCGGCGCCCTGTCGCTGGGTTCTATCGCCTTCTTCGCCGGCACCCTGCAGGCCAAGGTCCGCCGCGGGGGAGCCTGGCGGGGCGTGACGCGGTGGGTGTCCGGCGGCGTGCTCGTGGCACTCGGTCTGCGCCTCGCCGTCAGCCGAGTTAGATAACGCTGAGCCTGAACCTCGCGCCGGTTCCGCCCGGACTTAGGTTGTTCTGCCTGGGGAGTTAGACGTGCGTGATATAATAGTGGTGCCGATCACGGGACGCGCGGGTGTGGGTCCGCGCGCCTACTAGTCTAGGGGGCGAACGGTCTCGACTGAGCTCGCAGAAGCAGGGTTGCGCGCCGAGGTGGTCCGGGTCCTCGTTAAACAACCGGACGGCGCATACACGCCGATACACAGCTCGCACTCGCTGCTTAACTAAGTAGCGACGCTCCCCCCGCAGCGCCGGCGGGCGGGGAGTGGGCGCCACTCAGCCGGCTGCTCCGGGCCTCCTCGCTCCGGGAGGACCGGCTAAGACCTAGAGAGCTAGCGGGATCGGTATCCGGTCTGCGGGAGACCGGTTCCGCGAATTCAAAGCGCAGGCTACGCGCGTAGACGCTCTGCCCTCGCGGCTCTAGGACGCGGGTTCGATTCCCGCCGCCTCCACCATCTCGAGCCTTCGATTTGGCAACGCTCTTTCGCAACGAAGGCTGGACACTTGACGTCACCGTCGGCTGCGGGTAGAGTAACGCCAAGATGAAACCTTGCTCCGAGATCGGGCATTACGAATCGCCGCGAACGGCGCTGCGGCGACTTCGTGTGACTCTTTCTATGCCGCCCGTCCGGACGGAGCGTCCATGCACATAGGCTAGAGAGCAAGACTCGGTACGCGGTCATACCGGCTACGGGTGGTGCAGCCCGTAGCCGGTTTGTTTTTGTTCCGTACGAGTCACACGAGCCGAAGGCGTGGAGGCGGTGAGCATCATGGAAGACTACAACCACCGTGCGATCGAACCCAGGTGGCAGCAACGGTGGCTCGAGGCCCGCCTCTACGCGCCCGATGTGCGACGGGCAACGCGGCCCTTCTACAACCTCATGATGTTCCCGTATCCCTCCGCCGAGGGACTCCATGTCGGGAACGTGTACACGTTCTCCGGCGCCGACGTGTACGGTCGGTTCAAGCGGATGCAGGGATGGGACGTTTTTCAGCCGATCGGCCTGGACGGGTTCGGGATTCACTCTGAAAACTACGCGATCAAAGTCGGCGAACATCCGGCACGCGTCGCCGCACGAACGCGGCGCCGTTTCTACGCGCAACTTCAGGCGACGGGCTGTGGGTTCGCATGGGAGCATCGGCTCGAGACGTACGATCCGGCCTACTATCGCTGGACGCAGTGGCTATTTGTCCAACTGTTCAGGCGCGGTCTGGCCTACCGCGCCGCAGCCCCGGTCAATTGGTGTCAGAGCTGCCGTACGGTGTTAGCCGACGAACAGGTCATCGACGGCATCTGCGAGCGGTGCGGCACCACCGTCGTGGTGCGTCAGCTGGAGCAATGGTTCTTTCGGATTACCGCGTATGCAGATCGGCTGCGCGACAATCTCGAGCAGCTGGATTGGTCGGACAAGATCAAGAACGCGCAGCGACAGTGGATCGGCGAGCGCGGCGCCGGGCTGCACTTACGCGACTGGCTGATCTCGCGGCAACGGTACTGGGGCCCGCCGATTCCGATGGTGTTATGCTCCGTGGACGGCTGGGTCCCGGTGAAGGAAGCAGACCTTCCGGTTCTGTTGCCCGAAGCGGAGCAGTATCAGCCGTCGGCTGATGGCCGCACCCCCCTGGGCCACGACGAAGCTTTCCTTCAGGCCACATGCCCGCTGTGCGGCGCACCGGCGCGTCGCTCGGACGAGGTCTCCGATACCTTCCTGGACTCCGCGTGGTACTTCCTGAGATATCCATCCGCCGATGTCCATGACCGGCCGTGGGATCCTGAGATCACGCGCCGCTGGCTTCCTGTCGATATGTACATCGCGGGCGCGGAGCACGCCGTGCTGCACCTGCTGTACACACGCTTCATCACCATGACGCTGTACGACATGGGCCACCTCGAGTTCGAGGAACCCTTCCGGCGGTTGCGCGCCCACGGCCTGCTTCGCAAGGACGGCGCCAAGATGAGCAAGTCGCGCGGCAACGTGGTTGCACCGGACGACTACATTCGGACGGCCGGCGCCGACGCGCTGCGAACGTACCTCCTGTTTACCGGCCCGTTCGATCAGGGGGGCGACTTTCAGGATAGGGGGCTGCGAGGCATCACGAGGTTTCTCGGCCGCGTATGGCGGCTCACATGGGAGGCGGCCGGCGTAGCGGGCCGGGCGCGGGACTCGACGCTCGCGGGCGCGCTGTCCGATACTGTTCGCAAAGTCACCGCCGACGCGGATGATCTGCGGTTCAACACCGCGATCGCGGCACTGATGAGGTTCGTCAATGTGTGGGACGCGAACCGTGAACGAGCCGCGCGCGACGTGCCGCACGTGTTCCTGAGACTGCTGGCGCCCTTCGCCCCGCACCTGACCGAAGAGTTATGGGTGGCGGCCTTGCGCGAGTCGCCGAGTATTCATGCATCGTCCTGGCCGCAGAGTGACGCCCAGTGCCGCCAGGGCACGACGGCGATCATCGCGATACTCGTCAACGGGAGGGTGCGGGATCACATCGAGGTGCCCTTTGCCGCAACCGAGGAGGACGTGATCGCTCGGGCGCTCCAGCGCCCGGCCGTGCGCCGGCTGGTTGTCGGGGATCCAGCACGGGCAGTATACGTACCGGGGCGCGTGCTCAACATCGTGGCGCGTGCTTGACCTTCGCTTCCCGCAGCACGGCGTGGAACGGAAGTTCTGCCGTAGTTCGAATTCTTTGCGTCCGGGTCCACCATGCAACGAATTCGAACTGCCTTCTGCGGGCGCAGGCATATCCGAGTCCGCGACTTTTCGCCGCTACGGGTCCGCCAATAGCAAACAAGTGTTCGATATGATACGATTAGCTCGGCGCGGGATTCTACAATAAACCTAAGCGGTTGGGTATAATCGTAAATAGTGGTCACAGTTCACGCTCGAGGCGTTGCCTTTCGAGTGTATCCTCAAGACCACGGGCGTCGTCACGTACACGGTCTATATGCGGGGGTCGCAGTTATAGTAAGTCTAAGAGTAGATGGTACCGTCGCTCTCGCGAATCGTAAGGATCGCGTCCGACCTGGCAACGCGAAACGTAGCGACGTACGATGGGTGTTGGAGACCGCGGCAGAGCAGTTCGAAGCCCTTGTTGCTGCGTGGGAGGCTATGCACAAATGACGCGGCACCGCGTCATCACAACGGATGCAGAAGTCGACGCCGCCATCGCGGAAGCGCGTGCGCAACAAGATGATCGGGCGCGTGCGGTTGCGGCGTACTATGATGCGTCGAACGATAGGGTCGTTATTCGTCTCGCTTCAGGTGTTGATGTTGCTATTCCCCGTAGGCACCTGCAAGGTCTTGAGAACGCCACAGACGCCCAGGTCGCCAATATCCAGATTGAAGGGGCAGGATCTGGGCTGCATTGGGCGTCCCTGGACGTGGACCATTACGTTCCTGGGCTCCTGGCAGGTGTGTTTGGAACAAGGCGTTGGATGAGCGAACTTGGACGAAAGGGCGGCTCTGTCAGAAGCGTGGCCAAGACGGCGGCCGCTCGCGCCAACGGCCGCATGGGCGGGCGTCCTCGTCAACACGCCCGTACGGAGACTGGAAAGGGGGAGCGTGTAATGTCTCGCGGACTGGATGAACGTTATAGAGACAAAGACGGTGAGATCCGACGGAAGCAAGGCAACACCAGAGTGAGCACACTACGTCAAGTCTACGGGGAGGATTTTGCGCCCGACTTTCGCAGCGACGCGAAGCTAGAAACGGTCCTCGAGGAGACTGGCTGCGAATCGCTTTCTGAATACTTGAAAACGCGCCCGCACCGGTAACGATGGAACTGAGGTCATGCGCGGGTTAGTAAGGCGTGATTTGTTGAGGGGAACGAGACTCCGCCAGCCGGAGACGAGCCGTCTGCGCGATCGGATCGACCACCGCGCAGTAGCCGTGGCTAGGAAGACCCTTGGTTTCATGTTAGGTCCGGCCGCTGCTTTGATCGCTTCGCTCTTCCGACCCGCGCCATGCCCGCCGAGTCACTGGTGCTCGAAGTCCCAACGGGCTGCCTGCATAAGTGCGGTCAGCATATCATCGTAGGATCGTTGCTCGTCGGCACGGAATCCGAACTCGCGTAGAAGCGAGTGGACCCGCGCGCCTGCCATCCAAACCTCCTCCAGATTGTGTCCTCTGGCTCGCGCAAGGTTACAGGCGTCGAGCGCGACAAGTCGGCTGTCATTATCGGGCAGCCCCCGCACGAACGCGGAGAGATTGCGCAGCGTCGCGACGACCCGATCCAAACTCGCCAGCATCTCATCGCTCTTATCCTCGGCCGTCAGGTCCGAGAGCGTCGGCCGCCTCTCGCGTTACGAGCGTCGTCGCGCTGCGCGGCGACATCTCTAGTCTCGTCTTCGATGGCCTCGGCCACAAGTTCCGCGATCGTCCGCTTCACGCGCGTCACCCCTTCACCGACTGCCTGTCCTGCGTCTGGCAGTTGGGTCGATATCCTAGGAAAACCTAGATCGAATTGCAGCGACTAAGCTGACGGGAGCTTTTTCAGGATAATTCACGATTCCGGCCGCTTGACCTACGGGAGAGAGTGACTGTAATCTTGCGGCATGAGGTACGGTCGTCAGCTCGAGTTGAAGGCCAGATTGGACAAACTGGTACCGCGTGGTCTCCGGGGTAGCATACAAAACCGCTTCCGCGCACTCGTTTCGTTCTACGCCAGCCAGCCACGCTACTCGTTCGAAGATGGTCTGACTCTAGCGCTGGCTTCTATTAGAGAGAGCGATCCCAAATTTGTTCCGCTAATCAAACCTGACAGCTAGAAGTCGCCGTGAGGCAATTCTAGGGCATCGGTTAAATTGCGCGCCTCAAGCCAGGCAACTGCTTTCGCTACAGTCTTCGGGTCCACTTCGAGTCGCCTCGAGATTGTTGAGAAGTTCAGGCGCAGCTGAGACAGCCGAAATGCCTTGGGAGCGATCTATTGGTAGAGCGCCCTCGCGTTCGTGTCTAGCAACACAGAGTTGAGGGATAATTGGGCTGTGGTTCGAATTCTTTGCGTCCGGGTCCACCAGTTCACCTTGCCACGTCAGCCCGCCGGTTTGATGTTCTGGTTCACGCGGAACACGTTGGCCGGGTCGTACAACTTCTTGATCGCGGCGAGGCGCGCATAGTTGCCGCGATAGGTCGCTTTGATCCGGTCCTCGCCCTCGTCCATCATGAAGTTCACGTACGCTCCTCCGGCGGAATACGGGTGCAGCGCGTCCCAGTAATCCTTGGTCCAGTCGATGATGCGGCCGTTGTTGGCGGGATCCGGATCGACGCCCACGATCACCATGGCCCACGTGGCATCGCGATAGCTCCAGGCTGTCTCGTTGGCGCCCACGCGGTGTGCGGCGCCGTCGATGGGGTAGAGGTGCATCGTGGAATGCATGGTAGGCAAGAGCGCGCCGTGCGTTGTATGCTCGGCGATGGCCGCGTCGCTCAATTCGCGGACAAAGTCCGCGCGCCAGTACCATTGCAGCCCGGGCGGATACAAGGCATCGAAGATGGTCTGCAGTGCCGGGTGCGGCATCGGCCCCACCAGTTCCAGCGCCGGCGGTTTGAAGCGGCGCACCGGCGCAAACGTCTGCTCGAAGCGCTCGGCCGGGCCGGTGTAGCACCACACCACACCGCACATCTTTCTCAAGTGTAGGTGCTCCGGGAAGATCGGCGCCGGTGGCACCGTGAGGAAGGCGAAGAACCCGGTCAGGTCGTCGGGGGCGTTCGGGAGGAACCCGCGGTACCACTGCATGACTTCGGCGGCGTCGTCGAGGTCCCAGAGCATGGGACCGGCGCACACGGTGTCGATCGGATGGAGCCGGAACAGAAACGACGTCACGACGCCGAAGTTGCCGCCGCCGCCGCGGATCGCCCAGAACAGGTCGGGCTGCGACTCCGGGCCGGCCGTCACAACGCGGCCGTCCGCCAGCACCACGTCCGCCTCCAGAAGATTGTCGATGGCCAGGCCGCACCGCCGCGTCAGATGGCCGAGCCCCCCGCCGAGGGTCAATCCGCCGACGCCCGTCGTCGAGATGACCCCGCTCGGCGTCGCCGCCCCGAAGGCGTGCGTGGCATGGTCGACGTCCCCCCACGTGCTGCCGCCTCCGACGCGGACAGTGCGGGCCGCCGGGTCGATGCGCGCATAGCGGATCGGCGACAGGTCGATCACCAGGCCCCCGTCGCACACGCCGAGCCCGCCCGCGTTGTGGCCGCCGCACCGCACCGCAATGAGCAGATCGTGCTCGCGCCCAAACCGCAGTGCGGAGGTCACGTCCGCCACGTCCGCGCAGCGGGCGATGAGCGCGGGGCGCCGATCGATCATGGCGTTGTGCACGCGGCGAACCGTGTCATAGGCGGCGTCGCCGGGCAGGATGAGTTGTCCCCGAAACTCCTGTCGTAGCGTCTCTATGCCAGCCTGCATCGCCATGGCGGTCCCCTCCGTCGCCGATTTTGTAGGCTATTTGACCAGCGTGGTCGCTTCGGCGCCGAGCGGGAGCAGGATGCTCACCGCGACGCGGGTCGTGAGGGCGCCGCGGTTGACCACTGCGTGAACGGTGCCGGTCTGCTCGCGGAAACTCTCTCCGGCTTTGACCACCTGTTCCTGGCCCGCCTGCTGAAGGACGAGCTGACCGGTGAGCACGGTGGCCACCACCGGCCCCCCATGGATGTGCTTGGGAATGCCGGTGCCCGGTGCAAAGTCCAGCACCAGATTGATCAGGTCGTAGGGCTTGTCCGCGGCCGTGACCGGAAACGCGGCTTGGGACACGGTGACGGGGCCCGCGGACGTCGCGTTCCCCGCGGCAAGGGGACCGGCCGCCGCTGCGGCCAGCATGCCGATGGCAAGCACCCAACCGATGTTCCGCCGAGCGGATCGCATTTCTCAACACCTCCCGTGTGGTCGCGCTCGAGCGCGCGTGGCGTCGAACCCGTGTTGGGTCCGATCGGGGACACCATACGGGGAGAGGCGTTCGCGAAGCGTTCGCCGCGGCGTTCGCGGCGAGGATTGCCGCGGGGGGCCGGCGTCAGGAGGCGGGCTCGGGCGCGACGGCTAGGGGATAGGCGCGGTCTGCGAAAGTGCTGCGCGGGCGTCCCGGAGGTCGGGCGTCTCGAACCCCTCGGTGAACCAGCCGAAAACAGGGGCGAGCAGCGCTCGGGCTTCGTCATGCCGCCCCCCGGCCGCCCACCGGCGGGCGAGGCTCAGGGCTGCGCGCAGCTCGAGCGACTTCGCGGCCTGGGACTGGGCCACGTCCAGCGCCTTGAGAAACAGGGGCTCCGCCGCCTCCGGGCTCCCAAACTCGCCTTTCAGACGATAGAGCTCCGCGGTCCACCACACATCGCCGTTGTGGGCCGCGGTCGCAAGCGCCGCATCCACGACGGCCTCAGCCTGCGCCCGCCGCCCCGCTCGGGCGTGGACCTCGGCGAGCAAGGCGAGGAAGTAGGGCCGGCGCGTCTCGGCATGAATCGCCCGCAGACGGTCGAGCGCGGCCTCGATCTCGCCGACAAGTGCGCCGGCCGGCTCGGTGCCGGACCGCGCCCAGGCGCGGAGAATATCGCACCACTCCGCATAGTAGACGAAGCTGTACTTTCGGCAAAGCTCGTGGACCTCTTCGGCGTGCGCGAGGCTTCGCTCCGTTTCCCCGCGCAGCTGGAACAGCACGGCGGCATACGCACGCACCAATACCTGGCTATACGGATGGCCGAGATCGTCGGCAATCGCCACCGCCCGAAGGCAGCGCTCCGCGGCGAGATCGGGGTAGCCCAGCAGCCACAGCGTGTGCGACTCCCACGCCAACAGGAACACGCCCAGGTTGGAACCGAAAGGCGTCGGCCGCGGGTGGGCGAAGTCGTAAAGCGCGATCGCCTGCTCAAAGTAATCGCGCGCCTGCGCGAGCGCTCCGGCGCTCGCGAGGCCGCCGGCAAGTAGATGCAGGCTGTCGATCAGGAACCGGCCGTCCTTCTGCGCCAGCCGGTAAAACGTTGTCGCGAGGGTATGCTGCTCGCGAATGTTCCCTCGGACGAATTGCATGCCGCACAATCCCCAGAGACAGCGCATCACGGCTTCGGTGTCACCGAGCCGCTCGCCCAACGCGCGGACGCGCTCCAGCGCGGCCTCGATCTCCGGCGTCGCGTATCCGGACACGGCGTTGAGGGGAGCTGTCAGCGCGAGCTGCAGCGAGAGTTCGCGCCGGTCGCGCTGTGCGCTCTCCGGCAGCCGGTGGAGCAGGGCGAGCGCCTTCCGGAAGTGCTGGATGGCCCCCTCGCTTGCGGAGAGTCGCGTGTCTTCCCGCGCGGCGCGCTCGTAGAACTGGATCGCCCGGGCTGGCACACCGGCCTGCTCGTATTGTGAGGCAATCTGGGCGCTGGCGGCGTCGAGCTCGGTAGCATACAGTAGTTCGAGGGCCTGGGCGATCCGCCGATGCAGGAGCCGGCGCTTGGGCAGGGCGACCTCGGCGTACGCGACGTCGCGAATCCGGTCGTGGCTGAAGTCGTACGCGTCGGCGGCCTGCTCGCGAAGTATGCGACGCCGCCACAACTCATCGAGCGCGCGGATAAGCTCGGGCTCCTCGAGATCGCTGGCTTCGCGGATCACATCCAGGCGAAACTCGCGGCCGATCGCGGCCGCAAGGCCGGCCAGATCTCGGGCCGGAGGGGACAGCTGCGCGAGGCGCGCGGCGATGACCGCCTGGACCCTGGGCGGCAGCGTGGCCGGCCGCGTCCGGTCGTCCGCGCCGTCGCGAAACGGCAGGCCGGCACGGATGAACTCGACGAGAAAGAGCGGATGACCCTGGGTGCGGCGGAAGACGTCGGCAAGGGTCGGCGCGTCCAGCCGTCGCTCGGCCGTCTGCTGGGCGAGGGCCGTCGCCTCCGCCTCGCCCAGAGAGGCCAGCTCGATCTCCTCGCACTGGCCGGACTGGCGCAGCGCCAGCAACACTTCGGACAGCGTCGGATTGTCCGCCTGTTCTTCCGTACGCACCGTGCCGAGGAGCAGGAGTGGCGCGGTGGGGTCGAACCGGAGCAGGAAGCGGAGCCACTCGAGGCTGTCCCGATCGCACCACTGCAGGTCGTCGAGAAACAGCACCAGCGGCGTTGTCGCAAGCGCGCCGCGGGCGAGCGCCTCGAAGAGGCGCCGGCGCTCCCAGCCCTCGGGTGGCGCTCCGGAGGGCGCGAGGCCGGGGCGGTCCGCCGCCAGTTCGGGCAGCAGTCGCGCGATCTCGGCCCGCCAGACCTCTTCCAGCGCGACAAGCCCGGCCTTGAGCGCCGGTGCGCGCAGCCACTCCGCGATCGGGCTGTACGCGAGCCGTCCCTCCGCCGCGTACGAGCGGCTGCGGACCGCGGGGATACGCTGGGCTGCGCACCACGAGAGAAACTCTTCGGCCAGCCGTGTCTTTCCTATCCCCGCCTCCCCGTAGATCACGCAGCAGACGGACTCGCCGGCGGCCGCGCGCCGCCAAGCGCCGAGGAGATGCCGCCACTCCTTTTCCCGGCCCACGAGTGTCGAGGCCGCCCCCGGTGCAGGACCCGGGGCCCCGGATGTCTCGAGCTCCAAGAGGCGCCGGTAGGCGTCCTGCGTCGCGGCGTCGGGGTGCACGCCCAGGCCGCGCTGCAGAGTGGTGGCACACACGTGGTAGAGTTGTACGGCCGCGGCTCGGTCGCCGTTCAGCGCGAGGAGTCGCATCAGCCGGCGGTAGGTCGCCTCGTGCAGCGGGTCGAGCTGCAGAAGTCTGCGGGCGTGCCGCGCCGCATCCGCGTAGGCCCGCCGGGCCTCCAGCAGCTCGGCAAGATCTTCGAGCGCGCGCACGCACCGCTGCCGCAGCCGCTCCCGTTCCTCGAGTACCCAATCGTCGTAGCTGTCCGGGAGCAGATCGCCCGGATACAGGGCCACCGCCTCCTCGAGCGCCTCGCGCACCGGCGGCTGACCGTCCGGGTACGCGCGGCCGATGGCCTCCTCGAGCAGGCGCACGTCCACCGCACAGGGGGCGTCCGGCCGCCATCGCAGCATTCTCTCGGAGACATCAAGGCAGGCGTCCGACTCCGGCAGGGCGCGGCGGAGGTGATGGAGCTCGCGGCGCAGGTTGGTGAGCGCCTGGGCTTCGTCGGAGTCCGGCCAGAAGAGGAACGCGAGCCGTTGGCGCGGCTGCGGCTGATCACGACGCAGGACGAGATACGCCAGCAAGGCTTGCTGCCGCGCCGTCCGGATCCCGGTCACTTGATGTCCGTCGCGGGTCACGCGGAATCCGCCCAGTAGATCCACGCGAAGACCGGAGCCGGCCATACGAACCTCCCCGTGCCCGCACGGCGCGATTCTGCCTTATTCGCGCAATCGCGCCGCATTCCCCGGCCGCGACGGGCCGCTCCTCGTACGACGAGAAACCGATCGCTTGAGGCGAGGTTCTGTCGTGTTCGTTATGTGTACCTCAAAGCATGCTTGGGCGGCGGTTCGAATTCTTTAGCCCCGCGCTGGGCGCTCAGGGCTAATCGGCCGAAGATTATGCCGAAGCCAATCTTGGCCATCCTGAGTCATCAGGACGCTTGCAACTTGTATACAAGTGTACTACAGTACAGATCAACGTGGTGGCTGTGTCGGACTTTTCACGCTACGAGACTGCGCGCAGCCGAGGCGCGCGCCTCTATGGGCATCTGTACGCCGATATCCTAAGCGGCCGGCTGCGGCCGGGGGAGGCGCTGTCGGAAACGCGCCTCGCCGAACAGCACGGCATCAGCCGGACGCCGGTCCGCGAGGTGCTCCAGCGGCTCGTCAAAGAAGGCCTGCTTCGTGTCGTTCCGCAGATCGGGACATTCGTCGCGCCGATCAACCTCTCATCGGTCAACGGCAGCCAGTTCATTCGCGAGGCTCTTGAGTGCCGCGCCGTGCGCCTCGCCGCCGAGCGGGCGACGCGGGCGCAGATCGCCGAACTGCGCCGGCAGATCGTCAAGCAAAGGCAGGCGATCAAGTCCGAAGATCACCTAACGTTCTTTCAGCTCGACGAAGTGATGCACCGCGCAATTTTGGATATTGCAGGCCAGCCGCTGGTGTGGAGCCTGATCGCTTCGGTGAAAGCGCAACTCGACCGCGTGCGACATCTTTCCCTGGAAGATCGTGAATGGCTGACCATGATCTTCCGCCAGCACCGCGAGATCATCGGATGCATCGCACGGCATGATCCGGTCGGTGCCGATCACGCCATGCAGGATCATCTTCGCACGGTATTCGGCGCGATCTCGCGCATCGCGCAGCGGCACCCGGAGTTCTTTGAACACGAGCCGCCGCTCGCGCTCAAGCAAGACTTCGCCTGAACGAGCGATCGCGATGGAACAGACGTGGCGTTGGTTTGGTCCGGAGGATTCGGTCGCGCTCTCGGAGATTCGTCAAACCGGTGCGGTCGGAATCGTCACGGCGTTGCACCAGATTCCTTACGGCGTCGTCTGGAGCCGTGACGAGATCGCCGAGCGCAAGGATGCGATCGAAGCGGACAAGGCGGTTGGCTTGCGTTGGAGCGTCGTCGAAAGCCTGCCGGTCGCCGAGGCGATCAAGCAGGGCGAAGGCGACCTGACGGCGATGTTCGACAACTACCGGGCTTCGTTGCGCAATCTCGCGGCGCTGGGCGTCAAGACCGTCTGCTACAACTTCATGCCGGTGCTCGACTGGACGCGTACGCAGCTGGCCGCGCCGTGGCCTGGCGGCGGAACTACTTTGCGTTTCGATGCGCACGAATACGCGGCTTTTGACTGTTTCATCCTTCAGCGTACGGGCGCCGAGGCGGAGCAGTCGCCGGAGGTTCTCGCCGGCGCCCGCGCCTGGATACGAACCGCGTCGGAAAGCGATAAGGACACGTTGCTCGCCACCATCATGGCGGGGCTCCCGGGTGCCCATGAGCGTTACGATGTGCCGGGCCTGCGCCGCATGCTCGATCGCTATGCGGACATCGACCATGAAGGCCTGCGCCAGAATCTCGCTCGGTTCTTGCGTGAGGTGGTGCCGGCCGCCGAAGAGGCCGGCGTCCGCCTTTGTATTCATCCCGACGATCCGCCGCGCCCAGTGTTCGGCCTGCCGCGCATTGCCTCGACGCGGGACGATCTTGATTTCATCGTGAAGGCGGTAGACAGCGCGGCAAACGGCATCACGCTGTGTACCGGATCGCTGGGCTCCCGTCCCGGTAACGACCTGCCGGCAATCGCGCGGCGGTTCGCGCACCGCATCTATTTTGTGCATCTTCGCAATGTCACGAAGGAGCCGGACGGCTCGTTCGTCGAGGCCGATCATCTCGGCGGTGATGTCGATATTGTCGCGGTTGTGCGGGCCTTGCTGCATGAGCAGGCGCGCCGCAAGAGTGCGGGCGACCCGCAATGGCGCATTCCGATGCGGTCGGATCACGGGCACGAACTGCTGGATGACGCAGAGCGCAAGACGCATCCGGGCTATCCGCTGATTGGCCGCATGCGCGGTCTGGCGGAATTGCGCGGCGTCATGACCGCAATCGCATCGACGGAGAGGTTGCCGCTATGACGCCGCCGGCGTCCGCTTGCATCGCTCACGACCCTCGGCGTTCGGGGGACGCTCCACAAACGGAGGGAGAAGCGTCATGAGGAAAGGACTGACGGGAATGCTCGCAATCGCCGCCTTGCTGGCGGCGGCATTATCAGCGACGGCGCAGGACGTGCCCGCGCCCGGCAGGAGCCCCCGGATCGATGCGATCAAGAAGGCCGGTGTGCTGCGCGTCGGCGTGCTGGCCAACGCGCCGTGGCTGGTCGAGAATACGACGGGCGCCGGCGCGCATTGGTCCGGCCCCGCGTGGGACCTGGCGAAAGAATATGCCAAACGCCTCGGCGTGAAGCTCGACCCGGTGCTGGTGTCGCACGAAACGAAGATCCCTGTTCTGGCGTCAAATCAGGTCGACATCTCGATCACGCCGCTGGCCGAAACGCCGGAACGGACCCGGGTGGTTGACTTCATTCTCTACTCCAACACCAGCGTCTGCATGTTTGGTCGCGCGGACAATCCGAAGTTCACCAAAGCCAAGACGGTGGACGATCTCAATTCGCCGGACATTACCATTGCGTATTTCATCGGTGGCGCCGAGGAAGCCTGGGTGAAACAGCGTTTCCCGAAAGCGAAATACCTGGGTGTCGCCAATTCGGGGGCGACCGCGCCGCTGGAAGAGATCATGGCGAAGCGGGCCGATGCCGCGCCGATCAACCGCATTCCCTATGTGCCGATGAGCCGCAAGGTGAAGGGCTTGGCGGTGTTGCCGAAGGAGAACAATTGCCAGAACAGCACCGAAAAGGCCCAGCCGGTCGGGGTCGCCATCGATAAGAACCAGCCGGCATTCCTCGCGTGGGCACGCGCGGTGGAGAAGGCGATCCATCCTCAGCTCGCGGCGTCCGAGCAGAGGGTGATCGACACCATGAAGTAGTGCGGCTTCACTACTCGCACGACAGGCGGCGCGGTCCGGCAATGACGGGCCGCGTCGCCGGCCTTCGCAGTGAGGTGGGGTTCCCACGGCCATAAACCTCGATTTCACCCCGGTCTTGGACAGCGCCGGGTTCCTGCTCGGCGGGTTGGAGCTGACGCTCGCGCTCTCGCTCCTGACGATGCTGAGCAGCCTGATTCTCGGCGGCGCGATCGGCCTGGCGCGCTGCTACGGGCCGGCGTGGCTGCGCTGGCCTCTGGTGTTCTACATCGACTCGATGCGTTCGGTGCCGGTATTCGTGGTGCTGGTCTGGACGTATTTCGCGCTGCCGCTGCTCACGGGCGTAATCCTGCCGCCGTTCTGGGCGGCGCTCGCCGCGTTGACGGCGCACGTCGCCGCCTACGTGGCCGAGATCGTCCGCGCCGGCGTCACGTCCATCCGCCCCGGCCAGTCGCGCGCCGCTTTCGCGCTCGGCATGTCGCGGTCGCAGGCGGTTCGCACCATCATCCTGCCGCAGGCGGTGGTGCGCATGCTGCCGGCGTTCGGCTCGATCCTGTCGATCACCATCAAGGATACGGCAATCGCCGCCGTGATCGCCGTGCCTGAGTATATGAACAAGTCGCAGACCGTCGCCGGGCAAAGCTTTCACCCGATCGAGGTTTTTCTGGTGGCGATGGCAGTCTATTTCATCATCCTGTTTCCCGTCACCCGCGTCGTCGACATGATCTACGCGCGGGTCGCGTATCTTGGCCGGTCATGAATTTCGATTGGTCCGTCGTGTGGCACAACGCCGGCGCTTTGGTGGAAGGCACCAAGCTCACCGTTTTGCTCGCGGTGACAACGATGGCGATCGCCATTCCCGGCGGCATCCTGCTCGCGGTGATGCGGCTGTCTCGCGTGCGCGTTCTGGCGGTCGCCAGTGCGAGTTTCACGGAGCTGTTCCGCAATCTGCCGCTGATCCTCGTGATCTACACGGCCTATTACGTGATGCCGGTCGCGACCGGCCTCAGCCTATCGCCGGTTGTCACCGGCATCATCGCGCTGAGCCTGAACGTTGCTGCCTATAATGGCGAGACGTTCCGCGCCGGCATCGCCTCGATTCGCATGGGCCAGAGCGAAGCGGCCTATGCTCTCGGCATGACACGCTGGCAGACGATGCGCGATGTCGTGTTGCCGCAGGCGGTGCGCCGGGTGCTCCCGGTCCTGGCGAGCACCTGGGTATCGCTGTTCAAGGACACGTCTCTGGTATCCGTCATTTCCGTGGCTGAGCTCGCCTACACTTCGATGCGCGTACGCTCGCAGACGTTCCGCGTGCTCGAAATGCTGACGGCGATGGCGGCGATATATTGGATGCTGGGTTATCCGCAGGCCAAGCTCGTCGACTGGATCAACCGCCGCTACTCGGTCAAGGAATGAGTGCTGGCATGGATACCGCCGACCCCACGACGTTGCGGAAAGGAAGCAGCCAGGCGCCGGTCTTGGTTTATCGCAACGTCGTCAAGCGGTTCGCCGGCTTCGTGGCGTTGGCGGGCGTATCGGCAGAGGTGCGCAAGGGCGAGGTGGTGTGCTTGATCGGGCCGTCTGGCTCCGGCAAATCGACGCTGCTTCGCTGCACCAACGGGCTCGAACTGATCGACGACGGCGAGATCATGTTCGACGGCGAACTCCTGCCGCGCGACTGGGAAGGCATGCGGCGCGTGCGGCAGCGCATGGGTATGGTGTTCCAGAATTTCGAGCTGTTCCCCCACAAGACCGCGCTGGGCAACGTGACCATCGGGCCGACGACCGTGTTGGGGCTGTCGCGGGAGGCCGCCGAGAAGCGCGCGCGCGCTTTGCTCGAAAAAGTCGGGCTCGCGGATAAGGCCGCAAGCTATCCTTCTCAGCTATCGGGCGGAGAGCAGCAGCGCGTTGCCATCGCCAGGGCCCTGGACATGGAGCCGGAGGTAATGCTGTTCGATGAGCCGACCTCGGCGCTCGACCCCGAGACGATCGGCGAGGTGCTCAACGTGATGACTCAGCTTGCCCGGGAGGGCATGACCATGATCGTGGTAACGCACGAGATGACGTTCGCGCGTCTGGTCGGCGATTGGATCGTCGTCATGGACCGCGGGGCCATCATCGAGCAGGGACCGCCGAAGCAGATTTTCGAGGCGCCCACGGTCGAGCGCACGCGCGACTTCCTCAGCCATCTCGGCTGGTCGGGCTGAGGCGTCAGCGAAGAGAACCCATCCTCCGCCTATCTCCTGGCGCGCTCCAAAATCACAACGGGGATTTCGCGCTTGGTCTTTCGCTCGTACTCGGCGAAGTTTGGGTAGCCCTGTTTCTGCGCACTCCAGATCCGCGACCGCTCCTCGCCTCGCGCGACTCTCGCCGTAACGTCGAACGTCTCGTTGCCAAGTTCAACCGTCGCGCGCGGGTTCGCCATAAGGTTGTGGTACCAATCGGGATTCGTCGGCGCGCCGCCCTTGCTGGCGAACACGGCGACCTGTTGGTGTCCGAGATTCAGATACATCAGCGGGTTCGTGCGTGGCTTGCCCGACTTGGCGCCGACAGAATGAAGGATGAGCAGCGGTGCGCCCGCAAACGGTCCGCCGACTTTGCCGCCGTTGCCGCGAAACTCCTCAATGATCGCTTTGTTCCAGTCCTGGGCCATGGCGGCCTCCCGAAAAAGGCGTACCCCCCACCGAGCACTCCGGTTCCCTGTCCTGCGAAACGCCCACGGTCGTCAAGACGCTTCCCTCCGCCGGGCTCATCAAATGGCCGAAGCCTATCCTCGGTCAACCCGTCACTTCGACCTCGACCACCTGCAGGGTAAAGGGCTGCACTCTCACGATGACCGATTTCTCCGCGAGGTCCGGCGGCCGAGCAACGAGGCTCCCGCCGGCGATGAATCGTGCGTGCTCAGCCAAGGCAAACGACCGGCCGTCGCTGAGGACCAAAGTTCGGTCGGTCGCCGACGCGACGCGTCCCCTTTCTTCGCGCACCAGCACCTCTCCGTGCCGGATCGTCCCGCGAGGGCGCGGTCCCCCGCCGACTTCCACGACGAGGCTCACCGCGTCGCCGGAGAAGACTTGCCGGAGCTGGATCGGCTCGATGCGGTTTGTGTTGAGATCGCGACGAAAGAACGCGGTGTCGGGAGCGACGGTGAACGTCCGGGTCTGGTTTCCATACCAGGTGATGACGATATCCGGCGAACGGGCGGCGAGGTCCACTCGCACTACGGTTCCCTCTGCGGGCCCTGTCTTGGGCGGCACCGGCACCGCCGCCGGCGGCGAGGACGGCGGGGCCGGTCCGGGCGTGATCGACACGATGTGAAGCTCAGGATCCCATGCGACCGCCGCCCTTAACGCTTCGCCGACGAACCGCAGGGGCACGTAGACGCGGCCTGCGACGATGATTGGTGCCGCGTCCAAGGTGACGGGCGAATCATTGATGAACGCCTGGCGGCTGCCGGCCATGAGCCTGACCTGCGTGCCCCCGCCTGCCGGTACGTTGCGAGAGACGATGACGGCATGTGTTGACGGATCTTCCCAGGCCAGCGTGGCTCCGAGTTGTTCAAATAGTCCTCGCACGGGCACAAACACGCGGCCGTCGACGATCAGAGGGGGACGCTCGAGTGTGACCTCGTGTCCGCCAATCACCACACGAAGCCCCGAATCCGCAGGAGCCGGGAGCGCCGCGCTCAAGACAATCGCCAGCGCGGGGAGCGAAGCCACAAGGCTTCTACTCACGTGGTTCGTACCCGCGCCTCCCGGCCCCACGCGTCTGCCCGGGGCGTCAGCTATGGCGTCGTCACCTGCCATTTATAGTTCGGCGTCAGCACCTGAAGGTTGTACCTCGAGTTGTTCGTAAAGCACCACCCGGTCGACCACGCATACGAGTTCGACGAGTTGGCGTACGTCCAGGTTCCCCCCATCAGCGCCTGAATTTGGTCCGCGACGATCGGTGGGAGGGAGGGGCAAGCATTCGCCTGCTGCATATCGTTTTCGTGGACCGACCAGCCGCCGGAAGTGTCCGGCAGCTGAGTTGTGCTGACCTCGTACGCGAGATCCCACTGGCTGGTGTTGAAGTTGTAGATCATCGCATCATAGGTGACGGATGTCGCGCCGTCCGGGACGGCGGTCTGCACGAGCTCGACCCAAAAGACGTTGGCGCCGTTATAGTACGTCAGATAATTGCTCATGAACGTCGAATCCATCGGAATGGACGTGCCGATACCCTGGGCCATGCAGTGGTCCCAGACCCAGACCGCGCGCGCGGTTTGGGTGTCGCCGGGATACCGTGTGTAGGCCGTGGTCCATTCCAGGCACGAGTTGGCGTTCATGCCGGTCGGCGCGTAAAGAAAGGCCGGCGTCTGCACCGGCCCGAGTTCGAGGTCCGGGGAGGCCGCGTGCGCCGCGTAATATCCCACCGCCGTGCCCAGCGCCGTGTCCATGCCGAGATCGGTACCAGCGTCGCCGTCGCCAAGCGCCGGCCGAGGCGGTGTGCCCCGCTTGGGAAACCGGCGTTTCGGTGGACTTGCGAAGTGCGGCCGCTTCATCAGCAATCGATGCGCGGTCTTTCGATATTGCGCCTGATTTGTGACCGGCCTGGGTGGACTGGTAATGGTTCGCGCCGCGCGAGGCGCCCCCGCCACTTCGGAAATCGGGCCTACCGCTCCAAGCATCGTCAGACTCAGGGTGAGACTCAGGAGAACCCTAATCGGCCATCTCATCAACGCAATCACCGTCCCATTTGCCCCCTTAATTATGGTTTTGCCCAGCGTCCGTGGGGTCCACAGCCCCCGTTCTGGGCGGGCCGCCGACGCCCGGCGGCGAGTGCCATGTCCATGGGAGGAGCCCAGGCGCCAAAATGGTCAAGCTTGTGCCTTCGCCGACAGCGCGGTCAAATCCGTACGGCATGGTGATCAGCTCGAAGGGCATTCCCTATTTTGCGGAGTTCGGCTCGAACAAGATCGCCAGCATCGATCCGAAGACCCTGGAAATTCACGAGTACGCGCTGCCGCATGAAGACAGCCGGCCGCGGCGCGTGGCGATCACTACGGACAACGTGATCTATTACACCGATTACTCGCGTGGATATCTGGGCCCGTTCGATACGAAGACGGGCGCGATAACGGAATGGCCATCGCCGGGCGGGCCAAAGTCGCAACCCTACGGAATCACGATCGTGAACGGAGTCGTATGGTACAGTGAATCGAACACGAAGCCGAACACGATCGTTCGGTTCGATCCTGGGACGGAGAAATTCCAAACGTGGGCCATTCCCTCCGGGGGAGGAGTGGTGCGGAACATGGTACATGCGTTGTGGATTGCGTGCAGCGGCATGAACCGCATCGGGCGAGTGGAAATCAAATAGATCCCGCTCGCCGCGCCAAACTTGCCGTTGAACTTCAAATGAAGTTACGTTGACACGCGAGGATGGCGTGTGTACAGTAGCGGCACACGCAGGTACGAGTCGGTCCAGAGTTGCTCGACACATCATGATAGAGCGGCGGATACGCGCCGCCGTTGGTCGGTCGACAAAGGCAAACCCGCGGTAACTCGGGGGCGCAAAGCCACGGGACCCTTCGTAGGGTCAGCCGGGCCGCCAAAACCGGCAGCAGTGGAACGGTTTGCGGGGGCAGCCGGGTTGCCGAAGCCGGACGACCATCGTCGTTCGGCCTTATTATTTCCGGGTTGAAAGATACCGGACTCGTCCAAGTAGAGACACGCACGGCGATCAATCCGCACCGGGGGGGAGCGGGCATGGCTTCGGCGCCCATCACGGGGGCCCCAAACGGTGTTGCGCGGCGTGGGGCATCGTTGGCGCGCCTCACGGCGGCCCGCGCATGACGTGACGCGATACAGCGTGATCGACCGGGACTACGCGCCCACGACGTCGTTCCCTTGGCGCCTGCTTGGGCTGCCGGGCCGGATCGGTCCCGACCCGGCCGGTCCGCGCGAGCCCCGCTGGATCAGCATTATTCGCATCCTCTTCCTCGTCACGCTGATCCCGGCCTCATGGCTCGGCATCATCCACGTGGAGGAGCCGGCGGTCGCCGTCATCATCGTGCTGTTGGGCGGCTACGTGATCGTACTTACGCTGGGGCTGCGGTGGCTGCCGCCGGTTCAGCGAGCCGACCTCGCCGTCGTCCTGGATATCCTGGTGGTCACCATCATCGTGGTCATCTCCGGCGGACTCGGCAGTCCGTTCTTGTATCTGTATTACTTGGCCATCGTCGAAGCCGCGGCCCAACTCACGCTGCGCGATGCGCTGGCGGCCGCGGTGGTCACCGCGGGCACGATGCTGCTGTTGTGGGTTCAGGCTGGGCACGCGCAAGTGTTGAGCGCCCCCGGCTTTCGCCTGGGGGCGCTCATCGCGGGCGGGTTCTTTCTCGCGCTTCTCTTTGGGACCCACATTCAAGAGTTGCGCAGCGCGACGGCGCTCGCCCTCGCGTACGAGTACGCGATCGAAGGGTGGGCCCGCGCCCTCGACCTCCGCGACAGGGAGACGGTGGGCCACAGCCGGCGTGTCACGGAGACGACGCTGCGGCTGGCCCGGGCGCTCTGCGTGCCCCGGAAGGACCTCGCCTATATCCGCGCGGGGGCGCTGCTGCACGACATCGGCAAGATGGCCGTGCCGGACCGCATCCTCCAGAAGCCGGGCTCCCTCACACCGGACGAGTGGGAGGTCATGCACCATCATCCGGTGTGCGCCAACGAGTTTCTCTCCGCGGTGCCGTATCTGCAGCCGGCGACGGACATTCCGTACTGCCACCACGAGAAGTGGGACGGCAGCGGTTATCCGCGGGGGCTCAAGGGCGACCAGATCCCGCTGGCCGCGCGCATCTTCGCGGTCGCCGACGTGTGGGACGCGCTTCGCTCCGATCGGCCGTACCGGCCGGCGTGGACGGAGGGGGCAAGCCGCGCGTACATCCAGGAGCAGGCCGGTACGCACTTTGACCCTCAAGTCGTGGAGATCTTCCTGACGATCGAACCCTGCGCCCCACGCCGTCCGGCGGGAGGTCCGTCGTGATACGCTACAGCGTTCTCCGCCGCGCAAAACGCGGAATGCCGGAAGGAGGCGACGTGCCTCGTCTATCCGCCTCCGGCGGCCCGGACAAGACCGTCGCCTTCCTCGCTAATTTCGCCAGGAAGTTCACCGCGATCCTCAGCCTCGAGGCCTTGCTCCAATACGCGCTCCGGGCCCTGCGTGACGACGTCGGATTCGAGGCCTGCTCCGTCGCCCTGATCGACGACAACGGTGAGGGCGCGTTTGTCATTCGGGCCGCCTCGGGGCTGTGCGCACGCAGCCGCGGGCTCGCGATCCCTCGCGGGAAGGGTGTTCACGGCGCGGTGGCCCGCGCCCGCCAACCTCTGCTCGTGTCCGACATGGCCGCCGATGCGCGGGTGTACTGGCGGGACATGGGGGCGGGTTCCGGCATCTATGCGCCGCTCATGGCCCGCGGCCGTGTGACCGGCATCCTGAGCGCGGTGCGCCGCCAACCGGCGGCCTTCGATGAAACGGACCTGGACGTGCTCGTCGCCGTGGCGGGCTATCTGGCGGCGGCGCTGGAAGCGGCCCAGCTTCACGAGCGGCTTCGGGAGCAGGCGACGACGGACGGTCTGACGGGGCTCGCGAACCACCGGGCCCTCCGTCGGGCCCTGGAACGGGAACTGGCACGGTCTCGCCGGTCCGGGCAGCCGGTATCGGTCGTGTTCGTCGAAATCGACGGGTTCAAGAAAATCAACGACGAATTCGGGCATCTCCACGGCGATCAGATACTGCGGGCGGTCGCCACGGTGCTGCGGGGTTCATGCCGGGAGACGGACTTGGCCGGCCGCTTCGGCGGAGACGAGTTCGTGCTCTTGCTTTCACAAACCGAAGCGGAGCACGCGGTGCGGGTCGCGGAGCGGGTGCGGCGGCGTCTGGCCGAAATCGAGATTCAGCGTCCACGCGTGACGGCGAGTTTCGGCATCGCGACGTGTCTCAACCACGGAGTCTCCGCCGACGCCCTGTTGGAGGCTGCCGATCGCGCCATGTACCAGGCCAAGCGGGCCGGGGGCGACCGCGTACGCGTCACGTGAGACGGACACGATGTGGAACCGCGGCGCGTCCGGTTGTTCAGGCTAGCGCAGAATCAGGTGCCCCGTCACCGCGAGAATAAGGCCGGCCATCAGCAGAAAGACAAGGAACATCGCGTCACCCTCCTTGATTGGATAGTCTCCTGATTTTTCGAAGCTACCGCCCGGAATTCCTCGAACAAAGACGGCCGCCGTCCGCCGGTTCGCGCGGCCTGACGGCTAGTCCGGCCTGCCGTGGCCGGAGGCGACGCGGAGCACGCCCCGGCAGATATCGCGAAACGCCTCGTCGAAGCTGACGCCCTTGATGCCCCATGCGTAGCCGGCGCCCCGCCGGCGCCACCGCCAGGTCCCGACCCAGCCCGGGAGCGACTCGTTGAACTCGAGCGTGCCTGTGACCAGCGCTTCGTCCGCGGCCCCCGTCGTCTGAGGGGCCGGGAAGCGGCCGGGGCGGAGGCCCCACGCCGAGAACTGGGCTTGGGTCGGGAAGCGCACGCGCAGATCGAAGTCGCGGGCCATGTCGGCGAACGAGGCGCGCTGCGCGGCCCCGTCCGGACCGTCGGCGCTCAGCAGGTAGGACGCGGTGCCGATGCGCACCGCGAGCACCGGGACCACCACCGGGCGCGGTCCGCGCCAGGGCTGCTGCCCGAGATCCGCGACCATGTGGTCGACCCGCGCGGGGATGAACTTGACCGTGAGGTTGTAGGGACGATCGCGGGTGCCCTGCTCGTCGTGTACCGGTCTCCCGGCCATCCGATCCACGTAGGAATACGAGGCGACCAGCGCGTCCGCGCGCGCGGCCAACGCCGAGACGCGCGGGTCGTCATGCAGCCGGGGCTCGCCCGTGACGTTCACGAGCACCTTGCGCAGCGCCTGCGCGAAGCCGATCGGCCGGCTGCGCGCGTCGGTGCCCGTGACGATGACCGTCGCCTGATAGAGATCGTCCGCCGGCTGTGCGCCGCCGGGTGATCCGGTCGCGGCGGCGGCCGCGATTAGGACCGCGATCAGGGTCGCTCTCATCGCCTCGAGATGCCTCTGACCACCGTTTTTTTTGCCTCTAACCACCGTTTCGTAATCGGAGGTTACGGGACCTTTAGGGAGACGAGCCGCAGGAACGTCCGCTCCTCGGCGGCGATAAACCGCTGCTCTTCGGCGAAGCGGAAATTCGCGGCGGCATCCGGATCCGTCCGCAGCCGCGCGCGATAGGCTTCGTACGCCGCGAGGCTCTCAAAGGAGATCAGGCCGTACGCGACGTCGTTTGTGCCTTCGTGCGGCAGCCAGTACCCGACGACCTCGCCGCCGCACGTGGGGATGATCGTCAGCCAGCGACGTGCATACGTCTCGAACGCCTCCCGCTTGAACGGATCGAGCCGGTACCGGATGAACACCGTGATCGTCATATTGCGCCTCCCGTGAGGGGGTGTCGAGGCGAATTCTACAGGCGAGACGTTACGTGGTATCGTGAAATGTGATGGCCGACGACTCCGAGCGTCTCGAGTTTCCCGCCGCCGGCGGGGCGGTGTCCGCGTTGTGGACGCCCGCGGCGCGGGCGATCGCCGTGGCGGCCATCGCGCACGGGGCGGGAGCCGGTATGACCCATCCGTTTATGATGGGCGCCGCGGCCGGCCTTGCCGGCGGCGGCGTCTCCGTCCTGCGATTCAACTTTCTCTACATGGAGGCTCGCCGGCGCGTGCCGGACCGGACGCCTGTATTGCTCGACGCGTGGCGCGCGGCGACCCGGGAACTCGCGCGCCGCGGCGCCGGGCTTCCGATAGTCATGGGCGGGAAGTCCATGGGCGGCCGCATGGCGTCCATGCTGGCCGCGGAGGAGGGTACGGAGTTCCCGGGGGCGGCGCTGGTGTTCTTCGGATACCCGCTGCACCCGGCGGGGGCGACCGACCGGCTTCGGGATGCGCACCTCGCGGAGATCCGAGTGCCGATGCTGTTCATCCAGGGTACGCGGGACGCGCTCGCGCACGCCGACCTGATCGAGGGTGTGGTCCGGCGCCTCGAACCGCTGGCCCGGCTGCATGTGGTGCCGGACGGGGACCACTCGTTTCACGTGCGGGGGACAAAGCGTCCGGACCGCGACATCGGATACGACCTGGGTCGGCTCGCCGCGAGCTACGTCGGTGAGATCGCCCGGAGCCGGCGGGTATGATCGGGCTGTGAGCGCCTCCCCGGCCGCGTCATTCCCGATCGCGCCGCCGATCGATCCGATGCTGGCCGCGCCGGCCGAGGCGCTGCCGTCCGGCGACGGCTGGCTGTACGAGCCGAAGTGGGACGGCTTCCGCGCGTTGGTTTTTCGCAGCGCCACCGACGTCTTCATCCAGAGCCGCGACCTGCGGCGGCTCGACCGGTATTTCCCTGAACTGCACGACGCGCTGCTCGCGCAGCTGCCTGCCGGATGCGTGCTCGACGGCGAGATCGTGATCGTGACGGAGCAGGGGCTCGACTTCGCGGCGCTGCAGCTCCGGCTCCACCCGGCGGCTTCGCGCGCGGCGATGCTGGCGAAAGCGACGCCGGCCGCCTTTGTGGCATTTGACGCGCTCGCGGCGGCCGGCCGGGACATTCGAACCCTCCCGCAGGTCGAGCGCCGCGCGGCGTTGGAGCGTCTGCTGGGCGGCGCGACGCGGCCGATCTATCTGACGCCCATCACGCGGGATCGTGAAACCGCGCTCATCTGGCTTCGCGAGTTCGAGGGGGCGGGCCTCGACGGCGTCATCGCGAAGCCGGCCGCGGGAACGTACCAGCCGGGCAAACGGGCGATGATCAAGGTCAAGCACGTGCGGACCGCCGACTGCGTCGTCGCGGGGTTCCGCTGGCACAAGAGCGGCCGGGACGCGGTCGGATCGTTCCTGCTCGGCCTCTACGACGACCGGGGGACGCTGCACCACGTGGGCGTGGCGTCGGCGTTCCCGATGGCGGTGCGCCGGCAGCTGGCCCAAGAGCTCACGCCGCTGCGGCGGGACGCGCTCGCCGACCATCCGTGGCGCGAGTGGGCGAGTGCCGATGCCGCCGGGCTCGTCCGCATGCCGGGCGGTCAGAGCCGCTGGAGCGCCGGCAAAGACCTGTCCTGGGAGCCGCTGCGGATCGAGCGCGTGTGCGAGGTGAAGTACGATCACCTGCAGGGCCGCCGGTTTCGCCACGCGGCGCTGTTCCTGCGGTGGCGGCCGGACAGACGGCCGGCCGACTGCCGGTACGATCAGCTGGAGACCACGACGCCGTTCGAGCTGGCGCGGGTGTTCGGAGAGAGCCGCCGTCAGGCGTGACGCCGCGCCGGCCGGGCCGGCACCTCGTTCGGATCGGGGACGTCCGGCTCGGGGCGCAGTTCCACCGGTACGCGGCGCAGGTTGACTCGAATGCGCGTCCACGTGCTGGACCGGCCGCGCATCGCGTCGACCAGGATGTCGTCCGCGCCGAGGTAGCCGGCGGCACCGGCATGGCGCGCCCGCCAACGCTCCAGGCCCGCGAGCGCGTCCTCTTTGCGCTGCGCTCTCGCGATTTCGATCAGAGGGTACACGGGGGTGCGCGTCGCCGACGTCACAGCTGACGGCGGCGATGTCCGCCGGCGGGACGGCTGCGCCCGCGGCGGCTCCCCGGCCTGTTTGCGGTAGTGCGGCGGCCACGGCGCATCCCCGAGGCCTTCGCGCGCGTGCCGCACGGAGAGCTCGAGCAGCTCGACGAGCGAGCAGGGCGAGGCATCGATCGCGGCGTGCCGGTCGCCCACCTCCCCGAAGCGCCGCGGCATCGTCGCGAGCGTGAAGTCGCGGGGATCGCAGTCCCCGACCTCGTCCCAGGACAGCGGCGCCGAGACCCGCGCGTCCTCGGTCGGCCGCACAGAGTACGCCGCGGCCACCGTGCGGTCCTTGGCGTTCTGGTTGTAGTCGACGAAGACGCCGTGCCGTTCTTCCTTCCACCACTTGCTCGTCGCGAGCGCCGGCGCGCGGCGCTCCACCTCGCGG
Organism: bacterium; assembly: GCA_035308905.1. NCBI lineage: Bacteria > bacterium. The sequence goes on from DATGFS010000004.1 coordinate 28,068, forward strand.
GCGAGGGCCAGGGCCGCCCGTCGGACTTCGTCGAACGTCCAGCGCGGCTCGAGCCGGACGAGCACGTGCATGCCGCGCCCGCCCGACGTCTTCGGCCAGCCGGTCATCGCGAAGTCATGGAGCGCGGCGCGGACGACCTGCGCCGTCTCGCGGACCTGCGCCCACTCGACGCCCGGGCCGGGGTCGAGATCGATGCGGAGCTCGTCGGGATGGTCGAGGTCCTCCGCGCGCACCGGATGCGGATGCAGCTCGAGGCAGGCGAGGTTCGCCATCCAGACGAGGGCCGCCGCGTCGCGCGGCACCACTTCGTCGGCGCTGCGACCCGAGGGGAAGCGAAGGGAGACCACCTCGATCCACTCCGGCCGGGTCCGCGGGGCGCGCTTCTGGAAGAAGAAATCGCCGCCGATGCCGTTCGGATACCGCACCAGCATGTTCGGGCGGCCGCCCGCGCCGCGGAGCGCGCCGTCGGATACGGCGAGGTAATAGCGGACGAGATCCAACTTGGTATAGCCTTGGCGGGGAAACAAGATCTTGCGCGGGTTGGACACCGCCACGCCGCGGCGGCCGGCGACGATCGTCTCTCGCTCGACGGGGGCGCCCATAGCCCGCTATCACCTTACCACGGCGATTCGCGCGGGTAACCTGACGGGGCGCGTCCCGGCCGGGACCGGGGCTACGCCTGGCGGGGAGCCGCGGCGGAGACTTCGTCCCTCTTGGGCCGCCGGTTTGCCTGCAGCACTTTCTTTCGCAGGCGCAGCGCCGCGGGCGTGATCTCGACGTATTCGTCGTCCGCGATGAACTCGAGCGCCTGTTCCAGGTTGAGCGCCCGGGGCGGCACGAGGCGGACTGCGATGTCGGATGTGGACGACCGGATGTTGGTCATCTTCTTTTCCCGCACCGCGTTGACGTCGAGGTCGTTGTCGCGCGCGTGCTCGCCGATGATCATGCCCTCGTAGACGGCCGTGCCCGGTCCGACAAACAGCTCGCCGCGCTCCTGCAGATTGTAGAGCGCGTACGCGGTGGTGACCCCGGGCCGGTCGGCGACCAATGCGCCGGTCGGACGGCGGGGGATATCGCCCGTCCACTCGATGTAGCCGTCGAAGAGCGAGTTCATGACGATCGTGCCCCGGGTCTCCGTCAGCAGTTCGTTGCGGAGCCCGATCAGGCCGCGGCTCGGCAGCCGGAATTCCAGCCGCACCCGTCCGGAGCCGTGATTGCGCATGTTGACCATCACCGCCTTGCGCGGGCCCAGCTTCTCCACGACCACACCGACAAACTGCTCCGGCACGTCGAGGAAGAGGCGCTCCACCGGCTCCATCAGCCGGCCGCCGCTCAGCTTCGTCACGATCTCGGGCCGGCCGGCCATGAGCTCGTAACCCTCGCGGCGCATCGTCTCGATCAGAATCGCGAGCTGCAGCTCGCCCCGGCCCATCACCGCGAACGTGTCGGGCGTCCCGCCGTCGGCGACCCGCATCGCAACGTTCGTGAGCAACTCCTTCTCCAGACGCTCGCGCAGGTTGCGCGACGTCACGTACGCGCCCTCGCGCCCCGCGAACGGAGACGTGTTAACGCAGAACTGAATGGCGATGGTGGGCTCGTCGATGGCGACCCGCGGCAGGGGGGCGGGCGCGTCGGGGTCGGTGATGGTGTCGCCGATCGCGATGCCCGCGACCCCCGCGACGGCGATGATGTCGCCGAGATCGGTGGCCTCGATGTCGGTGCGGTGCAGCCCACTGAACGAAAACAGCCTGGTGATGCGGGTCCGCGACACGGTGCCGTCCACTTTCGCGATGCCGGCGTCCGCGCCGGTCCGCAGTGTGCCGTTGAACACGCGGGCGATCGCGATCCGGCCGAGGTAATCGCTGTAGTCGAGGTTGGCGACGAGAATCTGCAGCGGGCCGTCGGCGTCGCCCCCGGGCGCGGGCACCGTCGACACGATCGTGTCGAAGAGCGGGCGCAGGTCCTCGCCCGGCTCCGCGGCGACCGGCGACGCGGTCCCGGCTCTGGCGTTGGCGTACAGGACCGGAAAGTCGAGCTGGGCTTCGCTGGCGTCCAGATCGATGAACAGGTCGTAGATCTCGTTCAGCACCTGCGGCGGGCGGGCGTCGGGCCGGTCCATTTTATTGATGACGACGATCGGCGGCAACCCGGCCTCGAGAGCCTTGCTGAGCACGTATCGCGTCTGCGGCAGGGGCCCTTCGCTCGCATCGACGAGCAGCATGACGCCGTCGACCATTTTGAGCGCGCGCTCGACCTCGCCGCCGAAATCGCTGTGACCCGGCGTGTCCACGATGTTGATCTTGACGCCGTGGTAGAAGACCGCCGTGTTCTTGGCGAGGATGGTGATGCCGCGCTCGCGTTCGAGCTCGTTGGAGTCGAGGACGCGGTCGACCACCGCCTCGTTGGCGCGAAACGTGCCGCTCTGGCGCAACATCGCATCGACCAGCGTCGTTTTGCCGTGGTCGACGTGCGCAATGATCGCGATATTCCGGATGGCCTGTGTCACCGTGCGCTCCAATCTGCTCTCAATTACCTGAGTATAAGCCATCGCACCCGCCGGACGCGGTGTCGGACGTCCGTTCGCCCCGGGCGGAAACGAATTGCGCACGAATTGTGAAAATTGGCCGAATCCGGGGGAAAAGTAATGCGTTCGGGGGGCAACGGGGAGAACTGTGGCTCGCTTCTTCTTCGGCAACGCGGTCTGGGGGTGTCTGCGTCTGCGTGACATTCCGGACCGAGGCCCATGGCATCCGGCCCGGATCGCGTATTGGGACGAAACCTACCTCGACGGTATCTCGCGCCTCGCGCTGATCGGCCAAAAGGTGCGTTCGGCGGCGGAGCTGGACGACGCCCTCAGCGCGTCCCGTCGCGCGCCGGGCATCCGGATGCTGTGGATTCACGAGGACCTGCTCGATGAGGTCCAACGCCGATGGGGAGACGCGCAACAGGCGGTGGCCGTGCCGCGGGGGGCGCACGCGCCTGCCGTGACGGCGGCGGCCGCTGCCGCATCGGCCGCCGCGGCGGCCCTCCTCGTCGTTGGTCTCCTGAGTATGGGGCGGACTCCACAGACTCCTACACCTCTGCCGCTGCCGAACCGGCAGACGGCGCGGGTGATCGCGGCGGTGCCGGGCGTCACCGCCCGGAGGATCGTCGGGCGCGCCGTCGCGTCGTACGCGTCGGCGATCGCAGCGCTCCGGCCGGCCCATCGCCCGCGGTCCGGCGCGGTCTACGCGGTCAGCGTCGGGACGTTCGCGAGCTCCATGACCGCCGAACGGATGAAGCATCTGGTCATGAGCAAAGGGTACATCGTGGTCGTTGTGCCTCACGGCGCGGTCTCCCAGGTGATGACCCCGCCATATCGGACACGCGCACAGGCCGAATGCGTCATGCGCGGACTCGAGGGGACCGGTCTGCCGGCGCATCTCGCGGCGTTGTAACGGCGCGATCCGGCGCGAAGGATTCGCGGCGCCGCTGTGTCCCCGCGCTAGTTTCCCGCGGCCTCCGGCACGGCGGCCGGGCGTTTCACGTCCGGGACGAAGAGCACAGCCACGTTCGCCACGAGCACCGTCGCGGCGATCACGTAGAAGATCGACAAGAGGCCGTACCGGTCCCCGAGATAGCCGCCGATGAGAGGCATCGCCGTCGGCAGCAGCGCCTGCGTGGTGAAGAGAATGCCGACGGTCGTGCCCTCGTATTCTCTCGGCACAACGCCGAGCGCCCACCGGAAGATGGCCGGCCGCATCGAGTACGTGAAGAAGCCCAGGACCGCGAGGGCGGCGACAAAGGCGGCGCCCAGGTTGAGCGCGGCGAATCCGACCAGGACGACGCTCGTGCTGAACATGCCCACCGTCGCGACCCGCTTCGGCCCGATGCGGTCCGAAAGCGTGCCGGCGATCGGGGTGGCAATCATGCCCGACCCCTGCACCACGGCCAGGTAGATGCCGATCAGGGCCGGCGACAGATGCTGCGCGTTCAGGAGGTACAGCGGCAGAAACGTGCTGAGACCGATCTGCGTCATCGCGCGGACGCCCGAGATCATTGCCAGCGCGAGCAGCCGGCCGTTCCGGGCGAGCAGCGCGAGTCCGGCCAGGTAGTCTTTGACCGTCGGCCCGCGCTCCGCGCGGCCGCCGTACCGGCGGTGCGCGTGGGCCATGACGCGCGTGATCAGCAGCGTGAGCAGCAGGCCGGCCGCCACGATGATCAGCATCACCTGCCGCCAGTTGAGCGCGGCGAGCAGAAACCCTGCTGCGAGCGGGGTCAACGTGTCGCCGAGGTTGGCGCCGAGCTCATGAAGGGCAAGCCCGTATCCCCGCCGGTCCGGGTACATCTCGGACAGCGCGGTGATGGCCGCGGGATGCCAGAGGAAGCTGCCGAGGCCGACGACGCCGACCGCGAGGAGGATGACGGCGTAGCTCGACGTGAGCCCGACGACCAGGTACGGCAGGGAGGCCCACGCGAGGGACACGCTCATGAAGAGGCTTCGCCTGCCGAGCGTGTCGACCACCGCGCCGGCGGGCAGGTTCACCAGCGTGCTCATCAGCTGGCGCAGCGACACGATCAGGCCGACCTGCGCGTACGAGAGGCCGAGGTCTTTGGCGAGGAACGGCAGCAGGAGGTAGAACGCCGCGGAATAGGCGTGCGTCATGCCGTGGCCGGCGCCGATCGCCCACATCCCGGCATTGGACCGGTCGGGTTTCGGAAGGGACCACGCCGGTCTGCGGACGCGGTTCACAGCAGAAAGTCTTTGGTGTCCTGCCGGGGAGGACCTCCGCGGGGCGAACGGTTCTAGACTAAGCCCCTCCGGACCGCGAACGCGGCGGCGTGGGCGCGATTGCGGAGACTGAGCCGTCCGTAGAGCGCCCGCAGGCAGTTCTTCACCCGGGACTCGGAGAGGCCGAGCTTCACCGCGATCTCCTTGTCGCCCAGGCCCAGCGCGACCTCCACGAGGATGTTCGTCTCGCGCGGCGTGAGCCGGTGAGGCCGGCGCGGGGCGCCGCCCGCGGCGGCGGCCTCGTCCTGCGCGAGGCCTTCGACCATCTGTCTCGCGAGAACCGGGTTGATCATGGTGGCGCCGGACTGCACGGCCCGGATGGCGTTCGACAGATTGACCGGCGAAATGTCTTTGAGGACGTAGCCGACGGCACCGGCGGCCGCGGCCTCGCGGAAGATCTCCTGGTCGGTCTGCGCCGTGAGCACGAGCACCTGCGTCGCGGGACACCGCGTCTTGATGGCGCGAATCGCGCCGATCCCGTCGGCGGCGGGCGCGGCGATGTCCATCAGCACGACGTCCGGCTTCGAGGCCGCCACCTCGTCGACCGCCGAGGCTGCGCTGCCGGCCTCGCCGACGATCTCGAGGTCGCCTTGCGACCCGAGCAGCACCCGCAGGCCGTGCCGGAGCAGGGCGTGGGGGTCGATGAGAAACACCCGGATCGCGTCGGCCGATCGCGACGACGCCGTCTCGCGGGGGCCGCCGGACGGTCCGTCGGGGGTGCCAGGCGGCGCGAACGGGTCCGGTCGCGGAATTGCCCTGAGTCGCGGTTTGAGCGGATGCAGCCCGAACTTTGCCGGATCCATCAGATGTTGTGTGCCCACGCGCGATGATCCGCAGACGCCGACTCGAAACGATTGCCGCGGGTACTCAAACGAGCCGGCGCGCGGACGCAAAATCCTCGCCGGCGGGCCCGGACGAACGCAGGCCGGCGCTGCGCAGATTTCCAATTAGCCGGGCGTGATCACCACATCGCGCGCGGCGCCGAACGGAGTCGGGGGCCGGCGCGCACATCGGAGGCAACGGAGACGATGACCGTGAAATCGCAGAGCGATCGCGCAGTGCGGGAGTTTCAGGCGGCGTACGCGGCGCTCCGCCGCATCGGCGGGGAGGACGCGCGCCTCTCGGTGCCGTACGCGCCGGTGCTGCCGCGGCGGGACCTCAGGAAGGCGCACGGATCCGACGTCTGGCTGTCCCGGTGCGCGGCGCCGGCGGCGTCCATCCAGTTCGCGCGCCTGCGGGCGGCCTGGGAGATGCTGCCGGACGGCGCCCGGTCCAAGGCCCACCTCATTCTCGCGGTCGAGCGGGCCGGATAAAGCGGGAGGTCGCGTACGGGTGTGCGGACGGCCGGACGCCGGATTTTGGTGAAGGCGTGTCTCAACGGCGGCCGCCGCCGGGCCGAGCACGCCGCGGTACCCCTGACCGCGGAAGAACTGGCGCAGGACGCCGCCGCCGCGGCAGCCGCGGGCGCCGCGGCGCTCCACATCCATCCGCGGGGGACGGACGGGGCCGAGACGCTCGATGCCGCGGACTGCGGAGCGGCGATTTCGGCCATCCGCGCCGCGTGTCCGGGGCTCCCGGTGGGCGTCAGCACCGGCGCGTGGATGGCGCCGGACCCGCGCGTGCGCGCCGGGTTGATCGAAGCCTGGATCGTGCTCCCCGACTACGCGTCGGTCAACTTCTCGGAGATCGGCACGGCGCATGTGTGCGAGGTGTTGATGCGCCGCGGCATCGGTATCGAGGCGGGTCTGTGGTCCGTGGACGATGTTCGGTCATTTGTCGCCAGCCAACTTGCCGCGTGGTGCCTGCGCGTCCTGGTCGAGGCGCTGCCGCGGGATCCGGAGCAGGCGGTCGCCGCCGCGGCGGCGATCGACGCGGCGCTGGACGACGCGGGGATCTGGCTCCCGCGTCTTCATCACGGAGACGGCGTCGCGACCTGGGCCGTGTTGGACGCGGCCTTGGATCTCGGGCGCGACATCCGCGTCGGTCTCGAGGACACGCTGCTGCTTGCGGACGGCGCCCCCGCTCGAGACAACGCGGACTTGGTGGCCGCGGCCGTACGGATGGTGCGCCGGCGAGGCGATCAGCCGGCCGCGGTGTGAGTGCGGAGATTCCCCCGCAGAATGCCGCACGGCCGCGGCATACCACGTGAAGGTCGGCGGAAGATTTGCCGGCAATAGCCGCACCCACGCCGAATTCTCGCAGGTCTAAGCTCTCTCCGCAGCGGGCAGAACCCCGGGGTGAGGGCTCCTCATTGTCGATAATCCGGCTCCGCAGCCTATGCCGTCGGGCTCGATGTAGCGAGCCCGCCACCGGCGTGAGACAGGCACCGAAGGGGTTCTTTACCGGAGCCTCGGTAGCGAGCCGTTCCTTCGAGGCCGCCGTCTTTGTCGCGGCGTTCGCCGCCGCGGCGTGGTGCTGCCTGCTGCCGGCCGCGGCGCCGCCCGGGGGGACGACGCCGACGGTTGCGCTCGACGGGCCGGCGGGCACCGTCGCGGCACTGCTCGCGGCCGCGGCCGCGGTTGGACTCGGCGGCATGTACCAGTTTCCGCTCGGCTCGAAGATCTTCTTGGTGCTCGGTACCGGCGCGTCGTTCGCGATCCTCTTGAGCTTTCCGGTCCACCTCGCGCTGATCCCGACGACAATGGGCGCGGTCATCGCGCAGTTCGCGAACCGGCGCCGGCGGCGGCTCAGCCTCCCCACGATCGTCTTCAACGTGACGCAGTACCTGTTGACCTGGAGCCTGGTTATCATGCTCTTCCACCGGCTCTGGGCCGACCTGGCGTGGCTTCCGGCTCAGGCGCGGCTGTCGATCGCGGCGGCCGGCGCCGGACTCGCCTACCTGCTGATCAACACCTGGCTGGTCGCGACGTGGTCGGCGCTGCGCAAGCGGACCGGTGCGTGGGACCTGTGGCTCCGGGCCCTGAAGGAAGGCGGCGCGGGATACGCCGGGACACTGCTGTTGGGCGCCGCCGCCGCGCGGCTCGCCGTGATCCATCCGTTCTGGGTCGTGCCGCTGCTCATTTCCGTGCTCGCGATGTACTGGGGCCAGGCGCGGGTGGCGGGGATGCGGCGGCGGCAGATCGCGGCCACGCTGTCGTCGCTCGTCGAGTCGGACGAGAGCCTGTCGCCGTTCATGCACGAGCATTCGGAGCGGGTCGCCTGGTGGGCGGAGCGGCTGGCGCGGCAATTGGGGCTCCCGCCGTCCGAGATAGAGCTGGTGGGGGTGGCGGCCAAGCTGCACGATCTCGGAATGATGCTGCTCCGGCGCGATCTCGAGGCGACGCCCGCCGTGTTGTCCGACGCGCAAAAAGCGCTGATGAAGCGGCATTCCGCGATCGGCGCCGACGTACTGGCGAGGCTTCCCGGCATGGGCCGTGTCGCGCAGTACGTCCGATCGCATCACGAGGCCTACGATGGCAGTGGGTACCCGGACGGCCTGCGGGGCGAGCGGATTCCTCTCGGCGCGCGCATCATTCGGGTGGCCGGCTCATACGATGCCCTCTGTTCCGCGCGTCCGCATCGCGCGGGGTATCCCGCCGAGGGCGCGCTGGCCCGCATCACGGCGCGCGCCGGCGGGGATTACGATCCGCAGATCGTCCAGGCGCTCGAGCATATCGTCACCACGACGGACGCGGTTCCATCGTTCGCCAAGATCTTCGGCGCCACGGCGCCGCACCCGCGACTCGCGTTCGCGACGGCGGCCCCGGCCGGCAATGCGGCCTGGGAGGCGTGGCAGTCGCGGCTTCCGGCGGTGCACGGCAGCGCGGGAGCGGCGCCCGATACGTCCGATGTCCGGCCCGGCGGGCCGGCCGCGTCCGCGGCGCTCCGGGGGAACGGGACCCCCGCGGTCTCGGATGCCGCGCCGTACCTGGTGGCGATACAGGAGACCGAACGGCGGCGCATCGGGCGTGAGCTCCACGACGAAATCGGTCAAGCGCTGACAGGGCTCAAGCTGACCCTCGAGGCGCTGCCGCCGCGGCGCGACGGCCGCGCGGACGGGAGCCTCCAAAACGCCCGCGACGTGGTCGCGGATCTGATGACGCGCGTCCACGACATCTCGCTGCGACTGCGTCCCGCCGTGTTGGACGACCTTGGCCTTCTCCCCGCGCTGCTGTGGCACGTGGAGCGATACCAGGCCCAGACCGGCGTACGGGTCGCCTTTACCCACGCAGATCTGGACCGCCGGTTCAGTACCGGCATTGAGACGGCGGCCTACCGCATCGCACAGGAAGCTTTGACCAACGTGGCGCGGCACGCCGGCGTCTCGGACGTGCGTCTGCGCGTCTGGGCGGCGGACCACACGTTGTCGATGGAGATTGAAGACCGCGGCCGCGGGTTCGACCCGGCCGGGGTCGAGTCGAACGGTCTTGTCGGCATGCGGGAACGGGCGTCCCTCGTCGGCGGGCGCCTGGTCCTGGAAACCGGCCCTGGGACGGGGACACGGATCACGGCCACGCTGCCGATCGCGATCGTCGGGATGCCGCGACAGGCGTGACGATGCCTGTCACGATCGTCCTGGCGGACGACCATCCCGTGGTCCGGCAGGGCCTGCGGGCGGTCCTCGAGGCCGAGCCGCTGTTCTCAATCCTCGGCGAAGCGGGGGACGGGCTCGACGCCGTAGATCTCGTCGCCGCGCTCAAGCCCCGCGTGCTCGTCGTGGATCTCATGATGCCCGGGCTCACCGGGCTCGAGGTCACCCGGCGCGTGCGCAAGGAATCCCCGGGTACGCAAGTCGTCGTCCTGTCCATGCACGCGAGTGAGCCATACGTGCTGGAGGCGCTGCGCAACGGCGCGGGCGCGTACGTCCTCAAGAACTCCGAATCGGAGCATCTCGTGCGGGCGGTGCGGGAGGCGGCCGCCGGCCGGCGCTACCTGAGTCCGACGCTGTCGGAGCGTGCCATCGCCGCGTACGGGGGCGGCGCTTCGGCGGGCGCCGGTCCCACCGACGTCTACGACACCCTGACGGACCGGGAGCGCGAGGTGCTGCACCTCGCCGCGGAGGGCCGCAGTCACCGGGAGATCGCGCAGCGGCTCGGCATCAGCCCGCGTACCGCGGAGGTCCACCGCGCCAATCTCATGCGCAAGCTCGACCTGCACAGTCAGACCGACCTCGTCCGCTACGCCATCCGCCGCGGCATCGTCGCGGAAGAGTAGACGCTTATCGCGCGATGCGCGCGAGCATCCAGATCGCGAGTCCGATGGAGGAGGCGCCGAGCACGCGTGTGAGCGCCGCCGACACGCCCGAGTCCGGCACGACGAAGTCCGCGACCAGCCCGACGAGAAAGGCCGCCCCCACGACCAGTTGTGAAAATCCACTTGGTGATCGCATGACGGCTTCATTTTGCCCAGGAATCGCCCGCGTGTGACCGCGGCCGGCCGCCCCCGAGCGGCTGGACGCCGCTCCCCGAACGGGGGAAAACGCATGCGATGAAGGTGTGCGCCGGGGCACCACGACCCGGCGTAGGGAGAGCAACGGCATCACGTATGGCGATTCGCAAGAGCGACGCGGAATCCGGCGACCCCGCGCCGGGCGGGACGGAGCGGTCCGGCGGTGAGCCGCAGCTGCTCGCCGGCCGCTTCGAATTGCGCGAAGTGCTCGGCAGCGGCGGGATGGCGACCGTGTACCGGGCGTGGGACCGGCAGCGCGACCGCGCCTGCGCGGTCAAAGTGCTCGCGGAGAACCTCGCCCGCGACGAAGAGTTCCGGGAGCGGTTCCGCCAGGAAGCGGAGGCGGCGAGCGCCCTGGTCCATTCGCGGATCGTGCGGGTGTACGCTCACGACGGCGCGGAGTCGACGCCGTACATCGCCATGGAGTTCGTCGAGGGCGGCACGCTCCGCGATCTGATGCGGCGGCGGGAGCGGCTCTCTGAAGCGACCGCGCTGCGGATCGCGGCCGAGATCGCCGACGCGCTCGCCTATGCGCACGCGCGGCGCGTCATCCACCGCGACGTCAAACCCCACAACATTCTGCTGACGCCGGACGAGCACGTGAAGGTCGCCGACTTCGGCATCGCGCGGACGCTCGACGCGACGTCGCACACGCGGACCGGCACCGTGCTCGGCTCGATGCAGTATATTTCGCCCGAACAGGCCGCGGGAGAGCAGGCGGGTCCGGCGTCCGATCAGTACTCTCTCGGCGTCGTGCTGTACGAGGCGCTCGCGGGACGGCTTCCGTTCGACGAGGCCGAGGCGCCCGTCGCGATGGCGCTCAAACACATCCACGAGCCGCCGTTCGATCTGCAGTGGATTCGGCCCGACCTGTCGGAGGCGACGGTCGCGGTCGTCCGCCGGCTGCTCGCGAAATCGCCCGACGGACGGTACCCGAGCGCGGGCGAGCTCGCGGCGAGCCTGCGCCGCATCTATGCACGGCTCGGCCGGGACGAGGCTGCGACAAAGGTACTGCCGATCCGTCCGGGCGGCCGGCACGGAGCGGCCCCGGGTGCGGCGGCGTCGAACGGGCTCGCCGCGGCGCTCGCGCGGGGCGCCACGGTCCGTCTCGCGCCGGTCGGACGTTCCTCGGCCGGGCTGCGAGACACGGCGCGGACGCCGGTTCTGTCGGCGCGATACCGGCGCCGAACCGCCGCGCCGCAGGCCGCGGTCGTGCTGGTCGGACTCGTTGGTCTTTGGCTGATCGCCGCGGTCGCCTACCAAGGCTACCAGTTCGTCGCACACCGGCCTCCCGCCGGCCCGCGGGCGCCGTCCTTCGTGGGACAGACGCTCGCGGCGGCGCAACAGGTCGCCGCGTCGGATCATTTCACCCTGGCCGTCGAGAGCCGCCAGGACCCGACCGCGAGCGCCGGGACGATCGTGGCGCAAGATCCGCCCGCCGGCGGTGCGGTCGCCGGCGGAGCCGCCATTCACGTTGTGGTGAGCCAGGGGTCGGGCGTGGTGCCGGACCTACGCGGCGCATCGCCCGCGGACGCCCAGCGGCGGCTTGCCGCGGCCGGCCTGCGGGCCGGCAACACGAGCTACGCTCACAGTGACAAAGTCCCGGCCGGCATGGTCGCCTCGCAGTCCGCGAACCCCGGGGCGCACCTGGCGCCGAAGACGCCAATCGATCTGGTGGTGAGTCAGGGACCAGGCCAGGCCTCGACGCCGTCGTCACCCGACGGCGCCCAGCCCGGCGCGCCGCAGAGCACGCCCGGCGTGCAGCCGGCGTCGTACTCGGGAACGGCGGTCGTACCGAACGTCACCGGCGTGTCGCTCGCGCAGGCGCAGTTGCAGCTGCGGGCGGCGGGTCTGCAGGCCGGTCAAGTCAGTTACACGTATGACGACCGGGTGCCGGCCGGCACCGTCATCCGTCAGCAGCTGGCGGCCGGCGGTCAGGCCTCCGGCGGCGACGCGGTCGATCTGGTCGTGAGCCAGGGACCGCCGCCGCAACCGCCGGCGCAGAGCGCCCCCCCGGCGCAGCCGGCTCCGCCGGATCAGACGGCTCCGCCCGCCCAGAACCCGCCGGCGCAGACGCCGCCGTAGTGCGGCGGTCCATCCAAGGAGGACACCAGGGTGAAACGGCTGCCCGTCAATCTGTACCGTCATAATAACCGCGTCGTCGTGACCGCGCCGTCTCCGGGCCTCGAGCCGGCCAACATGCTGATCGAAGTCCGGGGCCGCCAGCTTTCCATGGAGCAAGAGGCGCGCGGGCCCGGCCAGAAGCGCGTCGAGCACGTGCGCCGGGAATGGAGCACCGGGCCGGCCCGTCGGAGCGTGGTGCTGCCCGCGCCGGTCGACGCCCGCCGGGCGAACGCGACGTACGACAACGGGGTGCTCACCGTGATTCTGCCGGTGGCGCCGAAGGCGACGTCCGGCGTCATCGAGATGCCCAAGGTGGGCACGGCCAAAGGCCGGGCGATCCGGCACGTCGGCCGCGAGCTGCGGGCCGCATCGTAGTCTCACGCCCCCCAGGTCCTGAGCCGCTCGGATCCCGGCGCATACGCGAGCCGAGGGGCGCATCCGCATCCCGGCGAATAGCGACTGCGAATGCGTGCGCTTGTGATCGGAGCCGGCGTGATCGGCGCCTCGGCGGCCTGCCGTCTGGCCCGGGGCGGCGCCGCCGTCACGCTTCTCGACCGCGGCCGGATCGGCGGCGGGACCTCCGCCGCGAGTTTCGCCTGGACCAATTCCAACCAGAAGACGCCGCGCGCCTACCACGAGTTGAACGTCGAAGGGATGCGCGCCCACGCCGCGCTTCGAGCCGACTTCGGCGCCTGCCCGTGGTGGCACGGCGGCGGGAATGTGCACATGGCGGCGGGCGATGCGGAACGCGCGGCGCTCCGGGAGCGCATCGACCGGTTGCGCGCCTGGGACTACGCGGCCGAGGAGATCACGCCGGCCCGCGTGCGCGCGCTCGAACCGGACATTCCGGACGCGGCGCTCCGCGACACGACGATCGGGTTCTTTCCGGAGGAAGGGTGGGTCGAGACGACCGTCTACGTCCATGCCATGGCACAGGCGGCGGCGGCGGCGGGGGCGCGCGTTATGGCGGAGACCGGCGTGCGTGAAATCCGGCGGGCGGGGGACCGCGTCACCGGCGTGCGCACGGAGTCCGGCGAAGTGCACGAGGCCGATGTCGTCGTCAACTGCGCGGGACGATGGGCCGGAGGGCTCGGGGCGTCGGCGGGCCTCGGCATCCCGATGGCGCCGAATCGCAGCGTGCTCGCGATCACGCCGCCGGCGCTGACCCGGCTCGGGCGCGTCGTGCACGCGCCGGCGTGCCAGTTCCGCCCCGACGGCGGCGGGCGTGTCATGGTGCAGGCGGACGACGTCGACGACGCGGTGACCGCGTCCGGTGTCTCCGAGGCGCCGCCCGATCTCGCGGCCGCGCTGGTGCGGCGCGCGGCGGCGTTACTGCCGGGCCTCGACGGGGCCGGCGTCGAGTCGAGCCGCCTCGGCATCCGGGCGATGCCGGCGGACGGCCGAACGGTGATCGGTCCGCAGGGCGGGGTGGCGGGCTATTACGCGATCGTCACGCACAGCGGCGTGACCCTCGCGCCGTACCTCGCCGCCGCCGCGGCCGGGGAAATTCTCGCGGGCCGCCTCGACCCGCGCTTGTCCGCCTTTCGTCCCGACCGGTTCGGTTCGTCGAACCGGTAGCGCCGCCGCGAGCGTTCTTAGAGCACCGTGACGCGAAGGTGGGTGACAACCGCCCTGGCGCCTCGCTGGCATGAAACGGTGACGGGGTAGGGGCCCGGCTTGGCGATGCCGGGCACCCGGACGTTGAATGTCACCACGCCGGACGGATCGGCCGCCCGAGTCGGCAGCGACGCGATGGTCCGTCCGGGATCAGTCTGGGCTTGGACGGACGCGCCGCACTGCGCGTACGGCGCCGTCTGGACAACGAGATGCCCTTCCGTCCCGCGCGCAACGGGCGTCGTGACCGACACCACCTTCACCGCCATCGGGGCTGGAGCGGCCGCGGCCGCGCAGGCGATCGCGAAAGCGCCGGCGAGACCAATGGACCGGATAATCGTGGGATGTGAGAGTCGCATAGTACCACGATTTTTCCCGGCCGGGCGGGATGCCTAAACGCGGGAACGCCCTATGACTTGGACAGCTTCCCCCAGGCGCTGTAGCCCTGCATCAACAGAATCCAGCTCTTGTCACGCAGATCCATCGGGAGCAGCTCATGGATCGCGTGCAACTCGTCCAGCTTGGCTTCCATCGCGCTCTGGACTTGCTTCTTGCTTTCGGCGTCCATATACGCTTGATCGAGAATGCGCAGCTGGCGGTGAATCCGCAGCAGCGACGGGATAACGTTCATCGACACGCTCATTGCCGTATGCCTCCCTGTGGGCTAGCCAGATCCGTTCGGGCGATCGCCGCCGCCGCGGCCCCACGGTGCGTCGGAACCCGACTCGGCGATCGCGTCATCAACGGTGTCGTGCACGGGAATCACGGTATCGAACCGCAGGCGCCGGAAGAGCGCGCGAAGCGGGGCGTCGGACGACATGACGAGCCGGAGCTGGCGCCGTCGCGCGCGGAGATCCTCCGCCAGGTCATATAAGAGACGGATCGCGGCGCTGTTGAGGTAGGTGACGCCGGTGACATCGACGGCAAGCAGCGTTTGGGACGTGAACTCCGTCGCGGCCGCCCGCAGCTCCCGCTCGACTTGGGGCAGACTGACCAGATCGAGATCGCCCTCTACGCGGGCCACCGTGGCGCGCGGTGGCTGGTGCACCGTGACCTTCGCCTGCGCTCTCATAGTTGTCCCGGTTTTGGATATACCCGTGCTCCTTACACGCATAAACGCCGCGCGGATGTTCCATAAGAGGCTAACGCGCCGGTGACGGGAAGGAATCCCGGCCGCCGAGAGCCGAAAGCCGGTGCGCGGCGTACCCTCGGGAAGGTCGGTCATGGCCCGATCGATCGTGTTTCTGGGTTTGACGGCCGTTTTGCTCGCCGCCGCGCCTCCGGCGCCCGCCGCGGGGGCGGCGGCGTTGAGCGTTACCGTAGACAGCTTCCAGACGGGCCGCGTGATCCCGCCGATCTACGGCTTTTGCGTCGCGGCGGCGGCGGGCCGCACCGCACCCGGCCCGAACGTCAGTCCGCAGATCTCATGGTCCCACGGCCCGGCCGGGACGGCGTCGTACGCGATCCTCGCGGTCGACCCGGACGTGCCGGCGGCGTTCACCGATGCCGACAAAGAGGGCCGGGTGATTCCCGCGGGCGTCAAGCGGCGTCCGTTTTATCATTGGGTGCTCGTCGATATCCCGCCGTCGAGGACGGCGCTCGCGGAAGGCGAGGACTCGAACGGCTCCGCGGCCAAGCCCGCGGGGCCGACGGGCCACGGCGCGCGGGGGCTCAACGACTTCGGCGACGGACGCGCGGGCTACGATGGACCCTGCCCGCCGTGGAACGACGCGATCGCGCACCACTATCACTTTCAGGTGTACGCGCTCGACATCGCGCATCCGCCGCTTGCGGCCGGCTTCACCGGGTCCGATGTCCGGAACGCGATCGGGGGCCACGTGCTGGCCCAAGGCGAGGTCGTGGGCCTCTACGCGCTCAATCCGGCCGTCGCGCGAACGCTGCCCCGCTAGCCGGCCGGGCTACGCGCCGGACGCGGGCGGCGTTCGCTCTTCGGCGAGGCGGACAAACGCGTCGAAGGCCGACGGGTTGGCGAGCGCGTCCCGGCTGGCGGCGCGATCGGGCGGTGCGCCCGCCAGGATGCGCTTGACCGGAACTTCGAGCTTCTTGCCGTTCAGCGTCCGGGGCACCTCCGCGACCTGATGGATCTCGTCGGGCACGTGGCGGGGCGAAAGCTGGGCCCGCAGGCGGTCCCGGATCGCCGCCCGCAGCCGATCGTCGAGGGCCGCGCCGTCTTTGACGACCACGAAGAGCAGCAGCCGGCCCTCGCGGCCGAGCTCGCCGGTGTCGATGACGAGGCTGTCGAGCACTTCGGGCAGCTCCTCCACGACCCGATAGAACTCGCTTGTGCCCATCCGCACGCCTGCCCGATTCAGGGTGGAGTCCGACCGGCCGTAGATCACGCAGCTGCCGCGCGGCATGATCTTGATCCAGTCACCGTGGCGCCACACGCCCGCGAAGCGCTCGAAATAGCTTTCGTGGTAGCGCGCGCCGCCGGGATCGTTCCAGAAGCCGACCGGCATCGACGGCATCGGTTCGGTGATGACGAGCTCGCCGACCTCGTCGATCACGGGCCGGCCGTGCTCGTCCCACGCCTCCACCTTCGCGCCGAGGCCGCGGCACTGAATCTCGCCGGCGCGCACCGGGAGGAGCGGGCAGGACAGCACGAAGGCCGTCGCCACATCCGTTCCGCCGCTGGCCGAGCCGAGCAGCAGCGACGGGCTCACGTGTTCGTACACCCAGGCGAAGCCTTCCGGAGTGAGCGGCGCGCCGGTTGACCCCACGCCGCGGAGGCGGGACAGGTCGAACGTTTTCCCCGGCTCGAGCCCGGCCTTCATGCAGGACAGCAGAAACGGTGCGCTCGTCCCGAAATACGTCATGCCGGCGTCCGCTGCGAGCCGCCATAGCGCGCCGAGATCCGGGTAGGCCGGGCTGCCGTCGTACAGGATCGCCGTCGCGCCGACCAGCAGACTCGCGACGACGACGTTCCACATCATCCATCCGGTCGTCGAGAACCAGAAGAAGCGGTCGTCCGGCCGCACGTCCGCGTGGAGCGCGAGCCACTTCAGCTGCTCGAGCAGCACGCCCCCGTGCCCGTGCATGATGCCCTTCGGCAGCCCGGTCGTCCCCGAGGAGTAGAGGATCCACAGCGGATGGTCGAAGGGCACCGGCTCGGGGGTGAAGTCGCCCGCCGCCCGGGTCATCACGTCGGCCCACGGCCGCGCGCCGTGCAGTCCGGTGAGATCCGCCCGCTCGTTGAGATACGGGACGACGACCACGGCCTCCAGCGTAGGGAGCGCCGCGGCGATCTCGCGCACCGCGTCCATGCGATCGTAGCCGCGGCCGTTGTACCGGTAGCCGTCGACGGCGAGCAGCACGCGCGGCTCGATCTGCCGGAAGCGGTCGACGACGCTGCGAGTGCCGAACTCCGGCGGGCAGCTCGACCAGATCGCCCCGAGCCCGGCCGACGCCAGCAGCGCCACCGCGGCCTCGGGCCCGTTGGGCAGGTACGCCGCGACGCGGTCGCCGCGCCGCACGCCGAGCCGCCGCAGGCCCGCCGCGGCCGCGGCCACGTCGCGCCCGAGGTCGTCACGGGTCAGCGTGCGCGGCGGCCGCGTTTCGGAGTAGGCGAGCACGGCCGGCGCGCCGCCGCGGTGCCGGAGGGCCCGCTCGGCAAAGTTGAGCGTGGCGCCGGGAAACCACCGCGCGCCTTCGGCGCCGCGCCCCCGCTCGAGGATCGCGCCCGGCACCCGCGCGCCCCGCACCTCGAAGAAGTCCCAGATCGACTCCCAAAATGCCGCGATGTCCCGGACGCTCCACTGCCAGAGGGCGTCGTAGGAATCGAAGACGAGGCCGCGCGTCTCGCGCAGCCACGCGAGGTACCGCGTGATTTCGGCGCGCGCGCGAACCTCCGCCGTCGGTTCCCACAGCACGGTGCCTTCGGCGACGGGCGCGGCGTTGATGACGTGGCGGCCGGCCGGGTGCCGGCCGGCAGGGCGGCGCATCGTGTGGAGCGGGTTCGACTAGGCTTCGATCAGCCCCTTGCGGATCGCGTAGCGGACGAGCTGCGTGCGGTCGTGGAGCTCCAGTTTCTCGAGGATGTGGGCGCGGTGCGTTTGGACCGTCTTGACGCTGATAAACAGCTGCTTGCCGATCTCCTGGTTGGTGGCGCCGTGGGCGATCAGCGTAAGGATTTCCTTCTCGCGGGCGGTGAGGCCGTCGTACGTCTCCCGGTTCTCGCCGCTCTCGACACGCGTGAGGTAGTCCTCGGCGACCGCGGTGGCCGTCTGCGAGTAGAGGAACGCCTCCCCGCGCGCCGCGGATCGGATCGCTTCGATCAGGTCGGGCGCCGCGTCGTGCTTGAGCACGCAGCCGGACGATCCCGCCTTGATCAATTGGAACACGTAGCTGTCGTCGGCGTGCATGGTCAGCGCGATCGTATGCGTCTCGGGCAGCGCGGCGCGAATCTGGCGCGTCGCCTCGATGCCGTCGAGCCGCGGCATGCTGATGTCAAGCACCGCGACTGTGGGGCGCAGCTGCTTGGCCAGGGCGACCGCCTCGGCGCCGTCCGACGCTTCGCCGATGACCTCGATGTCGGGCTCGCCGGCGAGGATGCGCTTGACGCCCTCCCGGACGATCGCGTGGTCGTCCGCGAGCAGCACTCTGATCTTGCCGCCCCCCGCCTCGCCGTTCATCACGCCCGGTCCGTCACGCGGTCTGTCCGCGGCTGGCCACAACCGCGGGAAACTCGGCCACGACCTCGGTCCCGCCCTCGGGCCGCGAGGCGATCCGCACCGTCCCGCCGAGAGCGGCGGCGCGCTCCACCATGCCGCCGAGGCCCACGCCGACACGGCCGCGCCGCTCCGGGGGCGCGGCCCCGGCCGTGAGCCCCCGCCCGTTGTCCCGAATCCGCATCAGCAGGCGGTCGCCGGTGCGGGACAGGTCCACGTCCACCCGGGAGGCGCCGGCGTGCTTGACGGCGTTCCACAGCGCCTCCTGGGCGATTCGGAACACCGTTGTCTCGAGCGTCGGGTCGAGGCGCCCGCTGCCGAGCCGTTCGCTTAGGGTGACCTCGAGCCCGCGGGAGGCGATCTGGCTCTGCGTATACCACCGCAGCGCCGGCACAAGGCCGAGATCGTCGAGAACCGCGGGCCGAAGGTCGTAGATCAGCCCCCGGACCGCTTCCACCGTCCGCGCCGCGAGACGGCGGAGGCGCGCGAGCGTTTCCTGGGTCACCGGCGTGCCGCGGGCGTTCTCGAGCCGCGCCGCCTCGAGCTCCAGCATCAGACCGGCGAGGGACTGGCCGGCCTCGTCGTGCAGTTCTCGCGCGATGCGCTTGCGCTCGTCCTCCTGCGCGCTGAGGAGCCGGCGGATCAGGTCGGTGCGGTCGAATTCCTTGTCGCGCAGCTCGTCGAGCAGCTGCGCTTTGTCCATCGCGAGGCTGACCTGCGCGCCGATCGCGGATATCAACGACAGCTCCCGCCGCGTCGACAGCCGGCCGGACGGTAGGACGAGGTTGAGCACGCCGGCGGTACGAGCGCTGCGGAGGGGCACGCTCGCGTGGCGCAGTGTCGTGCCCGTACTGGTGAAACGGTCGCAGTCCACCACGCTGCCCTGCGCGGGCAGCCGTCCGGCGCGGAGGAGCTCGAGGCACCGGCACGAGCCCGTTGCCGCTCCCTGGCCGTTGCGGGCGAGGGGACCCGAGAGCCCGAAGGCGGCCGCGGTCTCGTACCGGCCGCCGCGCTCGAGGAACACCCAGCCCGAATGCGACTGCACCATCACACCGGTGGCCCGCAGTACGTCGGTCAGCATGTCGCTCACGTGGCCGGCCTGGTGCAGCGCCGCGCTGATGCCGCTCATCACTTCGAGCGAACGCTGCCGTTCGAGCGACCGCAGCTGCACGCCCGTGCCGAAGGTCGCCGCGCAGACCGCGCCGATCAGCTCCGAGATGCCGGCGTCGGCGGTCGTGCGTGGAAGGAACGACCAGCCGGCGAAGTTGATGCCGATCGCGACGAGCGCGATGAAGATCAGCCGGATAGCGGTGTCGCCGGCCGTCCCCTCCGCATGGTAGTAGCCGCGGCCCGCGAGGACGAACGCGAACGCCGCAGCGAGCCCCGCGACGGCGCGCGCCGCGCCCGCATGTCCGGGGCCCAGCGCGATGAACAGAGCGGCGGCCGTCAACAGGCCGCCGTAGCCGATGGCGCCGAGCAGCACGGTGTCCCGGGCGTTGGGGTCGCGCGCGACCGACCCGGTGAGAAAGCAGCCGGCCGCGGCGAGGATCAGAATACTCGGAACGAGGGCGAACGGCGCCGGCACGGCCCTCGATACGAGCGCCAGTTCGGTCGCCGACCGCGCCGCCAGCGCGGCGGTGCCGGCAGTCCACCAGATCACGTACGATAGGCGGGTCTCCACGTACTTGCCGAGGAGCAGCAGCACGATGGCGACATGGATTCCCACGGCAAAATCCAGCATGAGGACCGGCATGCCCAGTCCGCCACCCCCGTCAGGTCCCAGGGACCCTTCTAACCGCTTCATTCCCCGCCGCAGCCCGGAATAATCTCCGGCCGGAGCGGAGGGGACCCTCGCGCCCCCCGGCTCGCCCGGCGGGCCCTTTGGCCGCATCGGGTCCAGACCCGATTTCGGCCCCAATAGGGCCCTCGCCCGATTATCTCCGGAGCCCGCTGCTGGTAGAGTCGCGGTGAGATGTTGAGGAGCACGGACCGAGTGATGCTGACGATCATCTACGGAGTACCGTTCGCCTTGCTGTCGGTAGGGTTTATGGGGTTCCTTCGACTCGCTGCTACCCGCCGGCATAACCTCCACCACTTGTCGAGACGGAGACTGTCAGGCCGGGCCTCGTAACGGGGGGAAACGAGGCTCGGTCCGTTTGCCGGCCGGCGCTCACAGAGCGCCGGCCGGCTGCGTTTATGGGCACGACACACAGAAGGAATGCCCCGTCGTCCGCCCAACGTTGTTCCGAGAGGAGGTGATGAGCATGGATTCGCCGGTCGAGCATGGGCACGCCACCCCGCGGCACGCTACCCCGCCCCGCGAAGACGGTAGAACGGCGGAGAAGCCGCTCCTGCTCTACGAGGTCAGAGACGGGGTGGCCGTGCTCACCCTCAATCATCCCGAGCGGCGCAACGCGCTCTCGCGCGCGATGCTCCAGGACCTGAAGCGGTCCCTCGACCGGGCGGCGGCCGACGACCAGGTCCGCGCCGTCGTCATCCGCGCGGTCGGGCCGGTCTTCAGTTCCGGCCACGACCTTCGCGAGCTCGTCGGACAGCCGGAGGCGGACGTCTCCGCGCTCTTCGACGTCTGTACCGACGTGATGGAGACCGTGCGGATGCTTCCGAAGCCGGTGATCGCGCAGGTGCACGCGCTCGCCACCGCGGCCGGGTGCCAGCTGGTCGCGACGTGCGATCTCGTGGTGGCGTCGGAGAACGCCACGTTCGCCACCCCCGGAGTCAAGAACGGTCTCTTCTGCACGACCCCCGGGGTGGCGGTCGCGCGCGCGGTCGGGCCGCGCAAAGCAATGGAAATGCTGCTCACCGGCACGCCGATCAGCGCCGAGGAGGCCCGGCGGGCCGATCTGGTCAACCGGATCGTTCCCGCAGACCGGCTCGAGGAAGAGACGATGGCCCTCGCCCGGCAGGTGATCGCGGCGAGCGCCTATACGCTCGCCATCGGCAAGCGGGGCTTCTATCAGCAGATCGCCAAGGACCGGCCGGAGGCCTACGCGGTCGCCCAAAAGGTGATGGTCGAGAACGCGCTGGCGCCGGACGCGCAAGAGGGGATGCGGGCGTTTCTCGAAAAGCGCCCGCCGCGGTGGCGCCATTAGCGCTGTGACGCGACGGGCCGCCGCGCTGGCGGCGGGGATCGCAATCGGCACGATCGTGGGCATCTGCCTGCCGGGCGATCTTCCGTCGGCAGCCATGAAATTAGAGCCGGCCGGCTTCTCGCTTCGGGCCGCCCAGGCGGCCGTTCGCGCGCCGGACTTCCGCCTGCCGCTGCTCGGCGGGGGCACCACCGGTCTCGGCGCATATAAAGGAAAGCCGGTGATCCTGCTGTTTTGGGCGCCGTGGTGCCCGACCTGCAACGGCGAGGCCCCGGGATGGGAACGGGCGTACGGCGAGGCCAAGGCCAAGGGCGTGGCGATGCTCGGTATCGGGCTGCTTGACGGCCGGGAGGCCTGTCGGGGGTTCGTCGCGCGCTATCATCTCACGTTTCCGAACGCCTACGATGCGGACGGACGCGTGGCGAAGGCCTACGGGTTCACGTATCAGCCGTACTGGGCCCTGATTTCGCGAGCGGGCGTGCTGGTTCGTCATGAATACGGCCCGGCGAGCCAGGCCGAACTGCGCACCACGATTGACACGCTGGCGGAGCGGTAGCGGCGGCCGATGCATCTCTCTTTGCTGATCGCTTTTCTCGCGGGGGTACTCGGGTTCTTCTCTCCGTGCATCGTGCCGCTCATTCCCGGCTATCTGTCCTTTGTGTCCGGCGTGTCGCTGCTCGAGGTCGGAGCGGCGGAGCGGCGCCGGCACGTCTGGCGCGTCGTTGGGACGACGCTCCTGTTCGTGCTCGGATTCTCCCTCGTGTTCACCGGACTCGGGGCGTCGGCGTCTCTGGCCGGCGGCTTCATCCTCGGCAATCGGGAGCTTCTCGGCCGCCTCGGCGGTGCCGTCGTCATCGTGTTCGGCCTCATCATGCTGGGCGTGATTCGCGTGCCGGGGCTGTCCCGCGAGCGGCGCTTTGCCGTTGCGGAGCGGCCGGCGGGACTCGCCGGGATCGTGCTCGTCGGCATGGCGTTCGGCTTCGCCTGGACGCCCTGCGTCGGACCGGTGCTCGGGGCCATCCTCACGCTGGCCGCAACCACCGCCCGTGCCGCCGACGGCGCGCTGCTGCTTTTCGCGTATTCCCTCGGTTTGGGGCTGCCGTTTCTCGTCACCGCCGCGCTGCTCACGAGCGCGTTCGGCGCACTGCGCGCGATCGGGCGCTACGCGCACGCGATCGAAGTCACCGGCGGGGCGTTCCTCGTCGTGATGGGCGCGGCGCTGCTGTTCGATTGGATCTACCGCCTCAACGCGTGGATCCTTCAAGTGTTTCCGGTCCGGCCCGCGCTCTAAGCCCCCCGCAGCAAAGGACTCACCGCCCGTCGCTTCGTAGCCATAGCGTGTGGGCGACCCGGTCGGAACAAGGGGGCCGCAGTGACCGATGATCGCTCGGCAGGCGCGTCCGCGCCGGCCGACGTGCGACCGGCAACCATGAAGTTTGAGCCCGCGGCCACGTCGTGGATCGGGAAGAGCGTGCGGGCGCGCGAGACGCTGCGGCCGATTCGCGGCCTCGCCCACTACGTCGACGACCTCGTGCTGCCGGGCGCGGCCCACCTCGCCGTTGTTCGAAGTCCCGTCGCCCACGCGCGCATCCGCCACATCTCGACGGAGGCGGCGCGCCGGGCGCCGGGCGTGCTGGCGGTCGTCACCGGGGCCGACCTGGCCGGCCGCACCGAGGGCTTCCCGGTCAACGTCCAGGAGGGCGCGAAGGTAACGGCCGTGCCGCTCCGCGCGCTCGCGACCGGCACCGTCCGATACGCCGGCGAGCCGGTGGTCGCGATCGCCGCGGAGACGCTGGCGGCCGCGCTCGACGCCGCGGCCCTCGTGGAGGTGGCGTACGAGGACCTGCCGGCGGTCACCGACCTGCGCGCGGCGCTCGGCGGACCCGTCGCGGTGCACGACGCGGCGCCGGACAACGCGCTCCTCCGCTGGCGCCGCACGCACGGCGACGTCGACGCGGCGATGGCGTCCGCGGCCCACGTCGTGCGGGCGCGGTTTCAGATTCCGCGTATGGCCGGCGCGCCGATGGAGCCGCGGGGCGGAGCCGCGGCCTATGACCCCGGCACGGACGTCCTCACGGTGTGGTGCTCCACGCAGGATCCGCACCGGCCGCTCGCCCAGTTGAGCAGGGTGCTCAAGCGGCCGGAAGACCGCCTCCGGATCATCGTGCCCGACGTCGGAGGCGGCTTCGGGGTGAAGGGGAGTCCCGCGCCCGAGGTCGCCGTCGCGGCGCTCCTGGCGATGGATCTCCGCCGCCCGGTCAAGTGGATGGAGACGCGCCGCGAGAACTTTCTCTCGAACTACCAGGCGCGCGGCATCGACGCCGACGCGGAACTGGCGCTCGATGCGGACGGCCGGTTCCTCGCCCTGCGCGCGCGCGTGCTCGCCGATCTCGGCGCCTACATGTACCCGGCGACGACGACCGTGCCGCTGACCGCGGCGATTTTGATGGTGAACACCTACACGACGCCCGCCGCGGACGTCGAACTGATCGGCGTCGCGACGACCAAGCCGCCCACCGGGCCGTACCGCGGCGCGGGACGGCCGGAAGCGGTGTACATCATGGAGCGCCTCGTCGATCTGGCGGCGCGCGAGACGGGCGTCGATCCTATCGAGATCCGGCGGCGCAACTTCATCGCCCCCGACCGGTTTCCGTACCGCACGCCCCTCGGCTGGGTGTACGACTCCGGCCAGTACGAGTTGTGCCTGGACCGCGGACTCGAGGCGATCGGATACGCGCGCTGGCGGCGGGAGCAGGCGCGCGCGCGCGCCGAGGGACGGCTCCTCGGCATCGGCGTCGCCGCCTACGTCGAGCGCGCCGGCACCGGCCTGTGGGAAGCCGCGGCGCTGACCGTCGCGCCCGACGGCCGCGTCGTCGTGCGCATCGGGTCGACGCCGCAGGGGCAGGGCCACGAGACGACGTTTGCGCAGATCGCGGCCGACGCCCTCGGCGTGCCGCCCGAGGCGATCACGGTCGAGCACGGCGATTCCGCCGTGGTCCCCCGCGGGATGGGCACGTTCGGCAGCCGGTCCATCACGGTCGGCGGCTCCGCGCTGTGGGTCGCGGCGCAGAAGGTCCAGGACAAAGCCACCAGGATCGCGGCCCACCTGCTCGAGGCCGCGCCGACCGATCTCGTCCGCGACGGAGACCGCTACGCCGTTCGCGGCGCGGCCTCCCGCGGCGTCTCCTTCGCCGAGGTGGCGGCGGCGGCGTACCAGCCGGGCCGCCTGCCGCGCGACATGGAGTTGGGGCTCGATGCCTCGGCGACGTTCTCGCTTCCGAGCCCGGTGTTCCCGTCCGGCGCCTACGTCGCGGTGGTTGAAGTCGAACCCGAAACGGGCGCTGTTCGCATCCTGGCGCTCGTTGCCGTCGACGACGGCGGCCGGATCGTCAATCCGTTCCTTGCCGAGGCGCAGGTCATCGGCGCCGTCGCGCAGGGGATCGGCGAGGCGCTGCTGGAGGAGTCGGTCTTCGACGAGACGGGCCAGCCGCTCACGACGACCTTCGGGGAATATGCGATGCCGCGGGCGGCAAACACGCCGGCGGTGCACGGTGTGTTCGTCGAGACCCTGTCGCCGTTCAATCCGCTCGGCGCCAAAGGCGTCGGCGAGGCGGGGGCGATCGCCGCGCCTCCGGCGGTGGCGAACGCGGTGATGGATGCCCTGGCGCCGCTCGGCATCCGCCACCTCGACCTGCCGCTGCGGCCCGAACGGATCTGGCGGGCGATTCGGGACGCGAAGAGCCCCGCAGGCGAGAGTTTCCATGAACGCTGAGCGGGGGAGAGAACGATGCTCGACCACATTATTCTAACCGTCAGCGATATCAAACGTTCGCTGGCCTTCTATGAGGCGGCCTTGAGGCCGCTTCATATCAAATTCTTCATGCCGTACAAGGGCGAAGACGGTCATCCCGATCTGTGGGGATTTGGTGACGGCAAGAAGGCGATCTTCTGGATAAAGCAAGGGAAGCCTGATCCAACAGCCATTCACTGGGGTTTCGCGGCCGAAAATAGAAAAAAGGTCGATGAATTCTACGAGGCCGCCATGTCCGCTGGCGCCAGGGACAACATTTCTCCCCGCGCACGCCTGGAATACTATCCGGGATACTATGCCGCCGATGTATTCGACCCCGACGGGTATTCGTTCGAGGTCGTACATAAGAGCGAGCGCTGAAGCCGTGGCCGCCGGGCGACCAATTGGGGGTGGGGGATGAAACGGCATCTGGCACTCATCACCGCGTTGGTGGTTGCGATGCTCGGCGCCGCCGCCGTCCCGCCCGGGACCGCGGCCCCCCAGTTCCCGCCGCCGGGTCCGCGCGACAAGGTCATCTTCGGACAGCCGACGGCTCCCCCGAACGTGGTGCACTCACCCGTGGAATTGGCGAAGGCGTTCGGGTTCATGGACAAGTTCAACGTGGACCTGTCCGTGCTCGACTTCGACGGCTCCACGCGGGCGCTGACCGCCGCGATCGCAGGCGGCGTCAACGTCGGGCTGATCGACTGTCAGGTCGCCAACGGGAACGGCGTCCAGATCGCGGCATTTTACGCCCCGGCGCCGCGGACCGACTTCGTCCTGGTCGCGCGCGACACCATTAAGACGCTCCAAGACCTCAAGGGACGCAAGATGGGGCTCTCGGGCGCCCCGGGCGGGATCATCGACCGGATGAACCGCGCCATCCTGGCGACGGCGGGCCTGCGGGCCGAAGACGTGAACTTCGTGCCGACGACGACGGCCGGCCGCGTGGCGGCGCTGGTTACAGGACAGAACGACACGGCGCTGTTCCACCTGGAGCAGGCGAGCAAGGTCCTGCGGACCCAACGAGGGTTCCACGTGCTGTACGACTTGTACAAGGCACTGCCGGACTATGAGTACAATGTCTACTGCGGGCTCCGGCCCTGGGTGCAGGCGCACCGCGGGGCCGTGGTCGACATGACGGCGGCGACCATCCTCGCGGTGCGGTACGCGTACACGCATCGCGTCGAGGCGATCAAGGCGATCACGGACATCACACACGAGGATCCCGAGGACGTCGCCTACGCTTACGGCAAGATCGTCACCGGCTGCATCTGGGCCCGCAACCTCGGCCTCGATCTCAAACGGCTCGACTGGACGACGCAGTTCGAGCATCAGGGCGGCAACCTCCGGAACGTCTACGATGCCCGCCAGATCGTGGATATGGGCATCGCCAACGAAGCGCTCGCCAAGGCCGGCGGCGCGATCCCCGTTCCCGAGGGCTGCGAGTAGGCCTCGGGCTGCCGCCATCGCAGGCCGCGGTCATGCCTGACGAGACGATCCGGTACGTGGGCCGGACCTGGGAGCCGCGGCTCGTCGCGAACGGCGTCGATCCGAGCGACTACCGCCGCGTCGTCGGCGGGCTCGAGACGTGGGATCAGTGGTACGGTGCGTGGATGGCGCTCGGCCGGACCCATGAGGGCCTCGCGCGCGACGCCGAATCCGCCGGACTGGCTGTGACCGCCGGGGAGGCGTACTACCGCGCGGCGCTCGCCTACCACTTCGCCGTATTCAGCTGGACGGACCATCTCGACGAATACACCCGCGGGCACGAGCGCTGCGTCGGCTGCTACGCCCGCGCGCTCCCCTCGCTCGATCCGCCGGGCGAGCGGGTCGAGTTTCCGCTGGAGGCGGTCCGGATCCCCGCCTACCTCCGGCGGCCTGCCGGAGCCGGCCCCGCACGTCCGCCCGTCGTATTGTTCCTGTCCGGTCTCGACTCGGTGAAGGAAGAGCATGCCACCTTCGAGCGGTTCTTCCTGCGCCGGGGGCTCGCCACGCTGACCCTGGACGGGCCGGGTCAGGGCGAGACGTGGTACCGGATGAAGATGCGGGTCGACTGGGAGGTCACGGCGGCGGCGGCGATCGACCATCTGCTCGCACGGGACGACGTCGACGGCACGCGGGTCGGCGTGTGCGGGGTTAGCCTCGGCGGGTATCTGGCGCCGCGCTGCGCCGCGTTCGAGCCGCGCCTGCGGGCCGTCGCCTCGTGCGGGGGGCTGCACAGCCTCGAGGAGGGGCGTCTGCACCGCGGGCTGCATCTCGCGCGGTGGCTGCACATCTGGGGCGCGCGCGACCCGTCCGACCTCGCGGCGCGCAGCCGGGGCGCGACGCTCGCGGACTGCGCCGGCCGTATCACGGCGCCGCTGCTCGTCGTGCACGGGGCGCAGGACAACCTCATCCCGCCGGACGACGCCTACCGCACGTACGAGCGGGCGGCCGGGCCGAAGCGCTGGGTGCTGTATCCTGACGGCAACCACGTCTGCAACAACATCGCCTATAAATACCGGCCGCTCGTCGCCGACTTCATGGCGGAGCACCTGCGGTGAAGACCAAGATCCAGATCGACAACGCGTGCCGCATGTTCGCCGGCGGGACCGTCAGCGCGTTCGAAGGGCTGTCGTTCGACGTCTACGACAACGAGATCTTGTGCATCGTCGGCCCGAGCGGCTGCGGCAAGACGACGCTGCTGCGATGCATCGACGGCCTGGTGCCGCTCTCCGCGGGGCGGATTCTGCTCGACGGGTCGGCGGTGACGGCGCCGCCGTCCCGGATGGCGATGGTGTTTCAGCACTTCGGCCTGTTCCCGTGGAAGACGGTGGAGGCCAACGTGGCGTACGGTTTGCGCCTCGGGGGCGTCTCCCGCTCGGAGGCGGCGGCCCGGGTGCGGCGCGTGCTCACGCTCGTCGGCCTGCAGACGTTCGCGGGATATTATCCGTACCAGCTCTCGGGCGGCATGCAGCAGCGCGTCGGGCTGGCCCGGGCGCTCGCGATCGACCCGGAGGTCCTGCTCATGGACGAGCCGTTCGCGGCGCTGGACGCCCAGACGCGCGAAATCCTGCAGGAAGAGATGCTCCGCATCCTCGAGCAGGAACGAAAAACGATCGTCTTCGTGACCCACAGCATCGACGAGGCGCTGGTCCTGGGGGACCGCGTGATCGTGCTCACCGCGCGGCCGGCGCGGGTGCGCGAGGTGCTCACCGTGCCGTACGCCCGGCCGCGGTCGGTCGCGGCGGTACGGGCCGATCCGGCGTTCGGGGCGCTGCGGTCCCAGGTCTGGAACCTGCTGCGGCAGGAGATCCAATGAGCGGCGAAGCGGCGCTGGCCGTATCGGCGCAGCAGCGGGCGGTGCAGGCGGCGGCCTCGCGCCTGCGGCGGCGCCGGCGGCTTCACGACGCGCTCGTCCGCGTCGCCTCGGTCTGTACCGTCCTGGCGATCTGGGAAGCGGGCGCCCGCGCGATCAGTCCGCTGTTGTTCGCGCCGCCGTCCCGGATCGTCGTCGCCGGTGCGGCGATGATCGCGTCCGGCGAACTGTGGCCGTATCTGAGCCTGAGTTTCCGCGTGGCCGCGATCGGCATGCTGCTCGGTACGATCGTCGGCGTCGCGGCCGGGGTCTTGATCGCGCGCGTGCGGCTGCTCGATCTGTCGCTGGAGCCGTTCGTGATCGCGCTGTACTCGACGCCGATGGTGGCGTTGATCCCGCTCGTCGTCATCTGGGCCGGGTTCGGGGACTCCGGCAAGATCGTCGTGATCTTTCTGTTCGCGGTGTTTCCGGTGCTCCTGAACACATATCAGGGCGTCCGCGGGGTCGACGCGCGGCTGCTCGAGGTCGCACGCTCGTTCCGCACGTCGGAACGCGCGTTGTGGGGCGACGTGATCCTGCCGTCCGCGCTGCCGTTCATCGTGGCCGGGGTGCGCCTCGCGCTCGGCCGCGCGCTCATCGGCATGGTGATCGCCGACCTCTACACGTCGGTCTCCGGCATCGGCTATCTGATCGTGCGCTACGCGCAAAACCTGCAGATCGACCGGCTGCTGGTCCCGGTCGTGATCCTGTCCATCACCGGCGTGACGCTCGTGCAGGCGCTGCGCTGGGTGGAGATGCGGATCGCGCCGTGGCAGTTTGCCGGGCGCGACGACTGAAGGAGGTCGCATCCGGTGTCGTCCGACGACTTCGAGGCGGTGCGCGGCGCGCTCGACAGCGGCGCGCATTTCGGCCGGCTCTCCGGCACGCCGTACTACGCGGACGCGGTGTACGATCGCTTCTCGGACGACGAGCAGCGGCGCCGGCTCGCCGCGGTCCGCGCGAAGATGGCCCGCCTCGGCCTGGACGGCCTGGTCGCCTGCGGCGGGCCGAACCACTGGAGCTACGGGGCCGGGGTGTTCTGGCTCACCAACCACCGCGAGTGGCACGCGCTGTCGGTGTACCTGTACGTGCCGCGGGACGGAGAGCCGGCGCTCGTGTACGGGATGGGCGGCACGCACATCGAGGCGACGCGCCGCGCCGTCGCGGTGCGGGACGTGCGCCCGGCGTCCGCCGGGCAGTTCGGCGAGGTGCTGGCGGCCGTTGCCCGCGAGCGCGGGCACGCCGGCGGCCGGATCGGGATCGCGGTGATCGATCCGCGGTACGGCGACTACCTGCCCCTTAACCAGTACCGGCGGCTCGCCGCGGAGCTCCCGGACTCCCGGCTCGAGCTCGTCGGCGACTTCTTCCATGAGCTGCTCGTGATCAAGAGCCCCGAAGAGCGCGCGCGCGTGCGCCGCGCGGGCGCGCTGTGCGTCGCGGCGCTGCGCGCCGTCCGCGACGCCGCCCGGCCCGGCGTCGCCGAGTACGAGCTCAAAGCCGCCGCCGCGTCGGCGATTCTCGCCGGCGGCGGCGAGCTCGATTTTCTGATCATCGGCAGCACGCCGATGGACGAGCCGCGCATGGTGTTCGGGAACCCGCGGCCGTCGGGACGCCGGCTCCGCGCCGGCGATCTCATTCTCAACGAGCTCGCGGCCGGCTACGAAGGGTACACGGCCCAGATCGGCATTCCGATCTGCGTCGGCCGGCCCCCGGAGCGGGTGCGCCGGATGTGGGATGAGATCGTGCGGCCGGGCTTCGACCTGCTGGCCGCGGAGCTCCGGCCGGGGAATACGTTCGAGGCGATGCAGCGGCGGACGAGCGTCTTCCGCGAACGGGGCTATCAGTCCCGTCCGATCGTGATGCACGGCATCGATCTGACGAGCCATCATCCCGACGTCCGCGTCGACGGCGTGCACGCGGACCCCGCGGACCGCGTGATGCGTCCGGGCATGGAGCTGATGCTCGAGCCGAACCCGATCACGGCCGACGGCCTGCTGGGACTGTTCTACGGACACACGTTTCTCCTGAACGATTCCGGCCGGGAACTCGTCACGGACGGCCTCCCGGACGACCTGCTGGTGGTCGAGGGCTAAGTTACCTAGTCGAACGAGTTTTTCGTTTTCGCTCCCGCGCGGGGTCAACGAGGGAAGAGTAAAAGGGGGGGCACTTCCGTGCCGCCCCGTCATGTCATTGTAAGTTTGCCGGAAGTTCTCCCACGTCGCAGCGGACGTAGTGCCCTTGGCGAATCCTGTGACCGGTCAGCAGAAGGGCTTCACGCTCTCCCACTTGGCGGCCGTGGTCGAGTCGACCGACGACGCCATCTACAGCATGACGCTCGACGGCGTCATCCTGACGTGGAACCGGGCCGCCGAGCAGATGTACGGGTATTCCGCGGCCGAGGCGTCCGGCGCGTCGGCGATGCTGCTCGTGCCTCAAGACAGCCTCGACGAAGCGTCCGAGATCCTCGCGCGCCTGCGGCGCGGCGAGCACGTCACGCACTACGAGACGGTCCGGCTGCGCAAAGACGGCCGGCGCCTCGACGTGTCACTGACGATCTCGCCGATTACGGACGCGTCCGGACGGGTCATCGCGGTCTCGGCGATCGCCCGCGACATTACGCGGCGCATCGAAGCCGAGGCGGCGCTGCAGCGCCTCAACGCGGACCTCGAAGAGCGGGTCGCGCAGCGCACGCGCGAGCTCCAGGCGATGAACGAGGAACTCGAGGCGTTTTCATACACCGTCGCCCACGACCTGCGCGCTCCGCTGATCACCATCGCGGGGTTCGCCGAGATTCTCCTCGAGGACTGCGCGGGCGGACTCGAAGCGGATTCACAGCGCCGCCTGCGGCTCATCACGGACAACACGCGCCGGATGGGGCGTCTGATCGACGATCTGCTCGCGTTTGCCCGCCTGGGCCGCCGGCCCCTGACCGAATCCGTCGTGCAGCCCGCGGAGATCGCCCGGCGGGCGTGGGACGAGCTCGACGGCGTCCGGGGCGGCCGGCGCGTCGAGCTGATGATCGGAGACCTGCCGCCGTGCCGGGCGGACGGCGCGCTGCTGCAGCAGGTGTTCGTCAACCTGCTCGGCAACGCGCTGAAATTCACACGGGGCCGGGACCGTCCGCTGATCGAGGTCGGCCGGCGGGCCGACGCCGAGCGCCCCCACGAATACGCGTACTTCGTCCGGGACAACGGTCCCGGCTTCGATCCGCAGTACGCGCACAAGTTGTTCAAGATCTTTCAGCGCCTGCATTCGATCGACGAATTCGAGGGCACCGGCATCGGGCTGGCCACCGTGCACCGCATCGTGCTGCGCCACGGCGGCCGCGTGTGGGCGGAGGGCGACGTCGCGAAGGGAGCGACTTTCTTCTTCACGTTGAGCCGGCCCGACCCGCGCGGGCCGGAGGACGGCTGACCCGGACGCATGGACGAGACCCGCGGGCCCCGCTCCGCGCCCCGCGCCGCGCCGCGGCCGCTGCGCGTGCTCATCGTCGAGGACGAGCCGCCGCACGCCGAGCTGGAGATCGAGGCGCTGCGGCGCGCCGGGTTCGCGCCGTCGTGGATCCTGGTCGGCAGTGAAGCGGCGTATCTCGCCGCGCTGTCCCCCGCGCTCGACCTCATTCTGGTCGACAACAGCCTGCCGCAGTTTAGCGCGCTCAGGGCCGCCGAGCTTCTGCGGCAGCGCGGTTTCGACGTCCCCCTGATCGTGGTGTCCGGCACGATCGGCGAAGAAGCGGCGGTCGCGCTGATGAAGCAGGGTGTCGCGGACTACCTTCTGAAAGACCGCCTGGGCCGGCTCGGCACCGCGGTCGACCGGACGCTCGAAGCCCGGCGCCTGCGCCGGGAGAAGGACCGGGCGGACAACGAGCAGCGCGAGCGCATCGAGCGCTTGGAGGCCGTTCGCGACATCGACCGGGCGATCAGCAGCAGCTTTGACCTGCACACGATCTTCAACGTGGTGCTCGAGAAGGTGACGGCGCGCCTCGGGGTGGACGCGGCGGCGATCCTCCTCGCGGGTCCCGCCGCGCCGATGCTGTCGCACGCCGCGTCGCGGGGATTTCGGATCGAGCCGGGACGGCCGGCCGAGCGGCGATTCGGAGAAGGCCACGCCGGCCGCGCGGCCCTGGACCGCCGGCCCGTATACATCCCGGACCTTGCCGCCTCGCCCGGAGAGTTCGCCGGCACGCAGGTGCTGGCGGAGGGGTTTGCCGCGTATCACGCGGTGCCGCTGGTGGCGAAGGGCCGCGTCGTGGGGGTGCTGGAGCTCTTCCACCGCCGCGTCCGGGTCGACGATCAGGAATGGCTGTCGTTTCTCGAAGCGCTGGCCGCCCAGGCGGCGATCGCCATCGACATCACGGCGATGTTCGCGAACCTCGAGCGCACCAACATGGACCTGGCGCGGGCCTACGATACCACCCTTGAGGGTTGGTCCCGCGCGCTCGATCTGCGCGACCGGGAGACGGAGGGCCACAGCGAGCGCGTCACGCGGCTGACCCTCCGGATGGCGCGCGCGATGAACCTGCCGGACGCCGAGTTGGTGCACGTCCGGCGGGGCGCCCTGCTGCACGACATCGGCAAGATGGGCATCCCGGACCACATTCTGTTAAAGTCCGGCCCGCTGAGTCCCGAGGAACGCGACCTCATGCGCCGCCACCCCGTGTTCGCCCACGACCTGCTTGCGCCGATCGCATATTTGCAGCCGGCGCTCGACATTCCGTATTGTCACCACGAGCGATGGGACGGGACCGGATACCCGCGGGGGCTCAAAGGCACCCAGATCCCGCTGGTGGCGCGGATCTTCGCGCTCGCCGACGTCTGGGACGCGATTCGATCGGACCGGCCGTACCGGGCGGCGGTGAGCCGCGATGAGGCCCTCGCCTATATCCGAAGCCAGTCCGGCAAGCATTTCGACCCTGAGATCACGGCGCTGTTCCTTCGGTTGGTGGACGAGCAGCCCGATTGAGCCGGGGAGCCGGCCGTGTCACGGAGCGGCGCGCGGCACCCGCCGTCTCCGCAGCAGTATCACGGCGGCGGCGGCGGCCGCGAGCACGACCGCGGCGCCGGCGCCGTACGGCAGCCACGAGCTTGACCCGCCGCCCGCCTGACGCGCCGCGGCGAATACGCCCAGCCGATCCGAGGCCGCGAAGATCTGCAGGGCCGCCTGCACGCGCTTCGTGTCGAGCGCCGTCCAGGCGCCGTCGCTCCAGCGGAGCAGGACCGTGGCGTGGCGCGGATAGCGCAGTACCGGGGTGACGGAGCGGCGCAGGGTGATCGGGCCGTCGTTCTGGTAGGTTGCTTCGACGCGATACCCGTTGCCGTCGAACACGAGGCCCGCCGGCGGCGGCGCGACGGCGGCGGGATCCACCGGGGCGATGCGCACGACGGCCGTCGTGACGCCGGCCTTTGGGGCTACCGCGTCGTGCGGGAAGATCACCCCGGCCTGCGCATCGTCCGTCAAGACCGACGCCGAGCCGGAGCCTGTGGGGTTCAACCCAATCTGTCCGGCGCCGCCCGTCGGCGGCTGATTGTCACGCGCGACCTCGGGCGGCGGATGCACCCACCGGTACGGAGCGGGCGGCGCCTCGCCTTCGTACAAGAGGCGCGCCGGGACGGCGCGCCAGACGGCGGGGGCAACGGCGAGGTAGAGCAGCACGGCCGCCAGCCCCCACGCCGCGGCCGCGGTGCGCCGCATCCCGCGAATGGGGCGCTCCGGCGTCACCATGCCGCCTGCAGCACGTTGGCCGCGGCGTGCGTGACCGCGGACGCCGTCCAGCCTCCCGACGCCCACCGCTGCCAGCCGAAGACCAGGCCGGCGGCGAGATCGACCGGCAGCGCCGCGATCCCGTAGGCAGGCACGTGGACCGCGGCAAAGACCGCGGCCGATCCGGCCACGGCGAATGCCGCGCCGTAGATCGAGAGGGCGCCGTAGAGCAGGCGGCGGAACAAGAGTTCCTCGGCGATGCCGGCCACGGCGGTCGCGGCGACGGCGAGCGGCGCCATCTTCGGCGCCAACGGGTGCTGCAGGATGCGCGCGACGGCAAAGGCGGCCACGCCGACGGCGGTGACCGCGGGCCACGCGAGGCGGCCGTTCGGGCCGTCGCGGGCCGATCGGGGCAGTGGCGTCACCGCGCCGATCACGCCGGTGGCCAGCGTGATGGCGACCGACGCGACGGTGGCCGGCGGACGCAGCGCGAGCGCGGTACTGCCGAGCAGCCCGGCGATGAGAGGTAAGAGAACGTCCAACGGGTAAGGACATACAACGCCGTGACGCCGGACTCCGCTTGTCCGGCGTCGATCCACATCGGATGCCGGCGGCGCGTCGGCCGGCACCAGTGCACGCTCGTGCGGGGAGGCGTCGGTGGCACACCTCGGATTCGTCGGCCTGGGGGCCATGGGCGGCCGCATCGCCAAGCGGCTGCTCGATGCCGGCCACCGCGTGACGGGCTACAACCGCACCGCGGCCAAGGCGCAGTGGCTCGCCGACGCGGGACTGCGGCTCGCGCCGTCGCCCCGCGCGGTCGCCGAGGCCGCGGAGGTGACGTTCTCGATGGTCACCGACACCGCGGCGCTGCGCGCCGTGACCGATGGACCCGATGGCATCCTCGCCGGACTTGGACCGGCCAAGATCTACGTCGACATGAGCACGGTCAGCCCGGAGGTCAGCCGTGAGCTGGCCGCGCGCGTGCGCGAGCGCGGGGCGGCGATGCTCGACGCGCCGGTGTCCGGCAGTCTCGTCACGCTCCAGGAGGGCCGGCTTTCGATCATGGTCGGCGGCGAGCCGGAGGTGGTGGAGCGGATCCGGCCGATGCTCCTCGCGATCGGCCCCGTCGTGACGCGCGTCGGCGGGAACGGCCAGGCGGCGCTCATGAAGGTCGCCACGAACCTCAACCTCGGGGCGCAGATGCTGGCATTCTGCGAGGCCGTGCTGCTCGCGGAGAAGGGCGGCATCGACCGCGCCACCGCCGTGCACGTGCTCCTCAACAGCGCGATCGCCTCGCCGATGCTCAAATACCGCGGCCCGTTCGTGCTCGAGATGCCGGACGAGGCGTGGTTCGACTGCACGATGATGCAGAAGGACCTGCGGCTCGCGGGGGAGGCGGGCCGCGCGCTCGCGGTGCCGCTGCCGACGACGGCGATCGCCGACGAATGGCTCTCCGCGGCGCGGGCGATGGGATTCGCAGCACAGGACTTCGCGGCGATGTTCGACGTGCTCGCGCGCTTGGCCGGCGTCGAGGCGCGGCCGAACGGGGAGGGTAGCGATGGGGATTAAGACGTTCGGCCTGCAGACGGTCGACTGGGAAGAGCGGGTCAACTACGAACGCCTCCGCACGGAGCGGCTCGCCCGAGTCAAGCGGTTCCTCGACGCGTCCGAGTTCGGGGCGCTGCTGTGCTTCGACATGAACAACATCCGGTACATCACCGCGACCCACATCGGCACGTGGGCGATCGACAAACTGGTGCGCTTCACGCTCCTGCCTCGCGGCGATGAGCCGATCCTGTGGGACTTCGGATCCGCGGCGCGGCACCATCGGCTGTACTGCCCGTGGCTCGGAGAGCGCTCACGCGCTGGCATCTCCACACTCCGCGGCGCGTACCCCGAGAGCGCGCGCGACGTCGCAAAGAAGATCCGCGTCGAGCTCGAAGCCCGCGGGCTGCACACGCAGCCGCTCGCGGTCGATATCATCGAGCCCCAGGTGTTGTTCGCGCTGCAGGCCGAGGGCCTTCGCATCGTCGACGGGCAGACCCTGATGCAGGACGTCCGCAAGATCAAAACCACGGACGAGATCGCCCTGATCACGACCGCGGTGATGATGGTCGACGCGGCGTACGAAGAGCTGTACCAGGCGATCCGGCCCGGAATGCGCGAGAACGAGTGCGTCGGCCTCGTGGCCAAGGTGCTCTACGACCTCGGGTCCGAGCACGTCGAAGGCGTCAACGCGATCTCGGGCGAGCGGTGCAGTCCGCACCCGCACGTGTACACCGACCGCGTGCTGCGGCCGGGTGATCCGGCGTACTTCGACATCCTCCACGCCTACAACGGCTACCGGACCTGCTACTATCGGACGTTCTGCGTCGGCAGCGCGTCGCACGCGATGGTGGACGCCTACCGGCGCTGCCGCGATTACCTGGACGCGGCGCTCGCCCTGATCCGGCCGGGCGTGACGACCGGCGATGTCGTCCGCGTGTGGCCGAAGGCGGAGGAATTCGGGTTTGCCGATGAAGAGGCCGCGTTCGCGCTGCAGTACGGGCACGGCGTCGGCCTGTCGATCTGGGAGAAGCCGATCTTCAGCCGGCTCGTCTCGCTCGACCACCCCGAGGTGATCGAAGAAGGCATGGTCTTCGCCCTCGAGACCTTCTGGCCGGCCGCCGACGGCTGGTCCGCCGCGCGGATCGAAGAGCAGCTCGTGGTCACGAAAGACGGCTGCGAGGTCATCACGCGCTTTCCGGCGGAAAAGCTGCTCGTCGCCGGCACGCGCTACTGGACCGCCGCGGGGCCGCTCGACTCGACCCGCGAGGCCCAGTCCAACCTGAACCGCGCGGTCGCCCCACCGTCCCCCGCGGACCGGGTCGTCGCCGGCGCGCGGACGGAGGGCCGGGGACGATGAGGCCCCATCGCGCGGGGGTCCGCGGATGACCGCCGGCGCCGCCGTCGTCGATACCCACGTCCACATCATCGTCCCGGAGATCACGCGGGAGCACGGCCCCGAGCCGTGGCGGCCGCGGATCATCCGCGACGGCGACCGGCAGCGCATCGAAATCGGGGGCGTCGAGGTCCGGTCGGTCCGCCACGAGTTCGTGAACCCCGAGGGGGTGCTCGCCGAGACCGCCGCGGCCGGCAGCGACCGGGTGGTGCTCTGCCCGTTTGTCGGCCTCTTGCGCTACGACGCGGAGCCGCGGGACGCGCTCGAGTCCGGAGGCATCCAAAACGCCGCGCTAGCGAGGCTGGTGCGGACGCATCCCGGCCGCGTCGCCGCGCTCGGGACGGTCCCGCTGCAAGACGCGGCGCTGGCCGCGCGCGAGCTGGAGGCGGCGGTGCGGCTGGGGCTCGCCGGCGTGGAGATCGCGGCGAGCGTCCGCGGCGTCTATCTCGGCGACGACCGCTTCCGGCCGTTCTGGGAGGCGGCCGCGGCCCTCGGGGCCGTCGTGTTCATCCATCCGACGACTCGCGGCTTCGATATCCCGGCCTTTACGCGCTACCATCTGAGCAACGCGGTGGGCAATCCCTTCGAGACGACGATCACCGCGGCCGATCTGGTGATGAGCGGGGTGCTCGAAACGTTTCCGAGCCTCCGCATCATCTTGGCTCACGGCGGCGGCGCGGTGCTCGCGCTGCGCGGCCGTCTTGGGCACGCGTACGAGGAGGTCCACGCGGCGCGCGCGCGCCTGCGGATGCCGCCGGACGAGTCGCTGCGGCGCTTCTATTACGACACGATCGTGCACGATACGACGCTGCTCCGGCAGCTCGTCGCCTATGCCGGCGCCGATCACGTGGTGCTGGGGTCGGACTACCCGTTCGATATGGGCGTCGAGCGTCCGGCCGACCAACTCCGCGCGGCCGAGCTCGGCGCGGACGACGAGCGCCGGATCCTCGGCGAGACGGCGAACGAGCTGTTCGCGGGGACGGCGGCGTGATCAGGCGCGCGGAGCCCGCCGCTTGATCAGGACGAGCGCCACGAACACTGCCACCGCCGCCGCGACGGCCGCATACGCCGCCCACGGCGGTCCCGCCCGGTAGGGCGTTCCCGCGGGCGCCGCGGGTGCGAAGGCCCCCAGCGTGGGTACGTCGGCCACCAGCAGGTGCAGGTGGCCGGCGTACTGCACGGCGTGAATCGGCTGCCAGGCCGGGCCACCGCCGGATGACGCCCGGACGATCTGCGTGCCGCCGGTGGCGTACCGGAGCACAATGGTGACCGGACGGGTGAAGCGCGGCACGGCGCCGCTCTTTCCGTAGGCGGCGTCCAAGCGGCAGGCGTTGCCGTCGAAGCGCATACCCGGCGGCGGCGGCCCGATCGTGGCGGGGTCGAGTTGAGTGATCGTCACCGTGATCGTGCTCCCGAGCGGTCCCGCGGCAATCGAGCCGTCGTTGAGGATGACGGTGCACTGCGCGTCCCCGGTCGCGACGGCCCCCGGGGACCGTCCGGTTGGATCCAGGTCCCGCGTGGCGCGTCCGGGCTCTGGCGGCCGGTTATCCTGTGCCAGTTCACGGGGCGGGTGCACCCACTGGTAGGGCGGAAGGGGCGTGACGCCGTCGTAAAGCGCGCGCCCGAGCCGTACCGGACCCGGCGCGGCGAGGACCACGGCGATGAGCACGCCGGCGGCGAGCATCCCGGTCGCGACGAACCCGCGGGCGGCGCGGCGAGCGTGCCGGGCGACCCGCGGCCGGCCACCGTCAGGCCGACGCCGGTTCAAACGGTCTTGCTCGGGCGCCGCGTCACTTGACGGTGAAGGTCGCGCTGGTCACGACGCGCGGGTTGAACGGGAAGTGATCCGTCGCGACGAACTCCGCCTGCATCAGATGGTCGCCCGGCGTCACCGGCACGGTCTGTTCCAGACCGTACGACATCGAGACGACCCGCCCGTCGAGGATCAGGTGAATGTGTCCTCGGTCGGGCTTCAGATTGGTCGACGTTTCGGGCGTGATCGTCGCGCCCGTGAGCTCGAGCCGTGCCTGGAGGGTGCGGCCCGTTACCACCGCGCCCGGCGCGGGAGTCAGGATGCGCAGCGTGGCCGTAGACCGCGGGCGCTGCGCGGCCGGCCGCGCCGGGCCGTTTTGGGCGCGCGGGCCGCACGCGGCGAGGAGCAGGATCGCGAGCAGTAGGAGCACCGGCCGGCCGGCGGCCGGCAGCGGTGAAATCAACGTCGGCCGCTTCATAGCGTCACATCGAGGTACGCGTCGAGCACCGTGCCGTCCTGGGCGGTGCCTGAGAATTCGACCCGCCACGCGCCGCGGCTCAACTGCGCGTCGCCGATAAAATGTCCGGTGCTGAACCGGCGGACAGGCAGCGGCCGGACCGTCCCACCGGACCGCCCGATCGCGATGGCGATCGGCCGAGGGACCGGCAGTTCCCGCCCGTTCGCACCGATAAAAGTCGCATGCACCTCGTTGAACCCCGGCCGGCCGGGATCCAGGTACGTATTGAGCACGACGCCTCCTCCGAGATCGATGGTGTAGAGTGTCGGTTGGCCCGGCGCGCGGATCTCTCGGATCGCCTGGGGCCGCGACTTCGGTGTGACCGCGAGCGGCACGTCTACCGAGGTCGCGGCGCGCTGCAGCAGGGTTGTGACCGCCCAGGGACCGCCAAGAGACAGGTTCGCGCCGTCGCCGGCAAACACCCCGCTGCCGGTCGGGCGCAGCTCGAGGGTCGACGTGCCGAGGTCCGGCCGTTCCACGCTCCGGAAGCTCAAGCTCACTCGGTTGGCCGCGACCGGCCGGCCGGTATCGTAGTCCGCGGCGCGGAGCACGAAGTGGTTCGCGCCGGGGAGGCCGGGCGCGATCTCGAGCCGCACGCGCACGGACGTGGCGAAGTCGTTCCCAGTCACCACCAGCGGACGCGCGGCGGCGGTTGCTTCCGCCTGCTGCCGCGCCGGCGCCAGGCCGGTCAGCAGTCCGGTGATAACGAGCACGATCGCGCCCAGCGCGAGCTCCGCGGCGGCGACACGCCGAAGGATGCCGGCCGCGCCCGTCATGCGCGGAATGACGCGGTACCGGTTGACGGCGCCGAGCGCGGCCAGCGCGAGGAGCAGGGCCGCTTTGATGATCACGAGGCGCCCGTAGTCAGTCGAGATGAGCGCGTCCCAGGCGCCGACGTTGTCGACGGCGCGCAGCACGCCGGTGACCACGACCGACAGAATGGCGATGCCGGCGACGGTCGAAAACCGCCGCGCCGCGGTTACCGCCTGCTCGGCCGGCACGCGGCCGCTCGCGGCGAGCAGCGCCGCCAGTCCGCCGAGCCAGACTGCGATGCTCAGAAAATGCAGCCACTGAACGCCGATGTTCACGACACGCAGCGCACCGGGGGTCGCGCCGGCGTGGCCGGCGTTGACGTGGGCCAGCATCGCGGATGCGGCCAGCAGACCGACCGCGGCCAACCCCGGTCTCCGCGCGGCGGAACGCCGCGCCGCGACGCCCAACGCGAGGGCGGCGAGCGCGACCGGGAGGGCCCGCAGCAAGAGGGACAGCCCGAGCGGGGTGGAGAGCAGCCGGGCGATGCCGACGCCCGCGGCTTGGGCCTGCGAGAAGCCGATGCCGATCACACCGGCGAGGGCGAGAAGGCACCACGCCCAGACGTAGCGCATCGAGCCGGCCGCCGCGGCGGGGGCGGCGATCGTCCATACCCAGGCAACGCCCGTGAGCCCCGCGAGACCCGCGTAGAAGAGCCACCGCGAAACAATCGACGCGGCGGAAGGCGGCGGCCCGGCCGCCGCGGGTAATACCGCGGCGGCCGGGGAGACCCCGACACCAAAGGCGAAGGCGCCACCGGTGACATGCCCGTCGACGCGGGAGACCGTTCGCCAGGACACCGTGTAGACGCCGTTTCCGGGCGCTTGAATCGGCACCCGCAGAGCGAGGGCATTGCCCGGTACCGGCGCCGCGGGGCCGCTGCTTATGGTGCGCCCGCTCGCGTCCACGACCTGAATCGTCGACAATGCGGGTTCCGGCTCTTCCGTGAAGGTGAGCGTGAGGGCATCCGGCGCCTGCTGCAATACTGCGCCCGAGGCCGGCTGGGACTGTCGCAGCAGGGCGTGGGCCGAGGCCGCGGTCGCGAGCGATAGCGCGGCGGCAACGCCCAGGAGCGCGCCGCGGACGCTGCGCGGGACCGATAATCCGAGGGGCTGCGTGTCGATGCCTGACGAGTTCGTCGTTAGCCCGGCCGTCTCCGCCGCATCGCGCCGAGTCCGACGAGGATGCCCAAGAGTCCGGCGACGAGTCCGATCGTCCCGATCGTGTTGGCGCGGGCCGCGGCCGACCCGGCCTCCTCCACGCGCGGACCGAGCCGCTGCACCAGGCCGTTCAACTCCGCCGGCGACGGATCCTTGACCGGAAACTCGATCGCGCTCGCGTCCTGCACGTTGTCGAAGGTCTTGTCCGAGGACGTAAACGTCTCGTCGATCTTTTGGTTGTCCACGGTCCCACTGAAGTGGAACGAGTATGTGCCCGGCCGAGTCGGCACAATCTGCGCGCGGTAATCGCCCTGCCGGCCGAACGCGCGGCCGAAGACCCGCTCGATATCGAGCGGATCGCTGGTCTGGGAACCGAAGCGAACCTCCACCTTGAGCGTATCGGTCAAGTCGACGATAGGCTTGCCGGCTTTGTCCGCAAGGAGGAGCTGCACGCTGTTCTTGATGCCGGTAAAGGGCGGCTCGTCCCCCCAGCCGACGGTCATCACGATCGATCCCACTGTGC
Organism: bacterium; assembly: GCA_035308905.1. Taxonomy (NCBI): domain Bacteria; species bacterium. Next base: position 70,294 of record DATGFS010000004.1, read on the forward strand.
GATGTTCGTGGGCCGGCGCGGGCAGCGCGCCCGCCGCCAGGATACCGGCGATGCCGGCGATAACAGCCGCCCAACGGGACGCAATCCTCGACATGGGTCCCCCCTCAGCGTCCGCTCCCGTCCGGCTTTGTAAGACCCTGACGGACGGCAAACGTGGCAAGTTCGACACGGTTGCGCAGATGCAGTTTGGCGAGGATGTTTTGCAGATGCCGCTTGACCGTGCCCTCGACGATCCCCAGGGTATCGCCAATCTCTTTGTTCGGCAATCCGCGCGCGACCAGTGTCAGGATCTCTTCTTCGCGCGGCGTAAGCGTCGGCAGGGAGAGAGAGGCCGTCCCGCGTTGTGTGAACTCGCGCAGGATGCGGCCGGCGATGCCCCGCGAGATTCTCGCATCCCCGTGGACCAGTGCTTCCAAGTATTCGAGCCAGAGTTCGGGCTCAACGTTTTTGATCAGGTAGCCTTGCGCACCGCATCGGATCGCCTCGAAGAAGTCCTGCGGGTCGTCTGAGACGCTCAGAACCACCACCAGGACCGCCGGAAACTGCTCCTTGATCGCGCGGATGGCTTCGAGTCCGCCGAGTCCCGGCATCCGCAGGTCCATCAATACCAGATCGGGATGGAGTTCGCGGACCTTCGCGACGGCGGTCTCCGCGTTGGTCGCCTCGCCGACGATCTCGAAGGTGGGCGATCCGGCCAGAACTGTTCGAATGGCGCGCCGGGCAAGGTCGCTGTCGTCGACAATCAATGTGCGGGTCATGACGCGACCCGGTACGGCATTCGGAAGGTCACCGCGGTTCCGGCGTCGTCTGTTCCTGCCGAGAGCCGGACGGTGCCGCCTGCCGCGCGCGCGTGCTCCGCCAAGGCCGCCAGGCCATAACGGCCCTGCGCGGGTCCCGCCGGCGAATCTGGGAGCCCGCGTCCATCGTCGGACACGACGACGGTGAGCTCCGTGGGGCCCCAGGCAATCCGGACGAGGAACGTCCGGGCCTGCGCGTGCTTGGCCACGTTATGAAGCGCCTCACGAACGACCGCCATCGTGTGAAGCTGCTGCTCGAGGGACAATTCTCGAGGGAGTCCGTCCTCCTGCACTTCCCCGGCGACGCCGTGGAGCTCCACGAACCGCTGCACATAGCCGCGGATCCAGGCATTCAACGGTTCGCCCGGCTCCGGGCCGGTGCGGAGGTCGAAGATCGCATCTCGAACTCGCAACGAGGTGTCTTGAACCGCCCTTGCGATCTCGGCGGCGATCGGCCGAGCCTCACCCGGATCAGCCGGCTTTATTGTCGCGTCCGCGCGTGGCGAGTCCGTCGGCGCAAGCGACCGTTCGAGCGCGGTCGCTTTGACGTTCAAGAAGAACAGCGCCTGCGCCACCCCGTCGTGCAGCTCTCGTGCGAGCCGCTCGCGTTCCGCCGACACCGCCTGCGCAATTTGCGTGGCCCGCAACTGTGCGTCCGCTGCCTCGAGCCGGCGATAGATTGGCAGGAGGATGATCGCGGAAATCACCAGGGCGGCCGCGCCGGTCAAGACGTTCCCGAGCATTTCCGGGAGCGCATCGTGCAGGTACTCTGGCAGCACTTCGTGCCGGAGTACCTCCGCGGCAAAAACGAACAGCGCTGGGACCAACACCGTCCACACGCGAAACGAAGCACGCCCCGCACGTCGCGCAATACCCGCGCTGCGCGCGCGAGGCCGTGTGGCCTCCGGCCACTCGTGCGTTACGTCGCCGGCAGGCGGCATACGTCCATTATAGTGTCCGCGCGCGGCACACTGCGGCGGCGCGCCGAAGAGCCGGTCCAACCTCAGCCGGTGATCACCCGACGACCGTGAACGTTACCGTTTGCGGGGCGCCGGCCGTTTCGTGGCTCTTGTCGTCGGCCCAAAAGACCTTGATCGTGTGCGTGCCGGCCGTGAGCTTGCCCGGCACGGAATACTCGTACCGGGTTGGGCCGACCTTCTTCATCTGCTCGGCAGTGGGCATGAACGTCTTGCCGTCGACGGTGATGTGCAGGTGCACTTTCGGACCCGTGGACGCCATCCCGCCCATGGGCGCCATGCCCTTGCCCAACGTTAGCTGAGACATGTCCCCCGGCGTCTCGATCAGCAGCGCGACCGGATTCTTGACTTGCGCCCGGTTGGCCGGTGCGATGAGATGAAGCGGCGGTGTACTCGTCGTCGCCCCGGCCGGTGCCATCGCCGTGCTTCCAACAGAGAACCTGAACGAACCTTTGTGTGTGTTGCCGTCGTCGGCGGAAATGGCTACCCACTGGACGACATAAGCGCCGGGGGCGAGGTGAGTCGGTACGATCTTGAGCACCCGGTGGCTGGACACGCCGGCATCGAGACCGCCCGAAGCGAGTAATTTCTGATGCCCGTCGTAGAGGCGCATGATGCTGCCCTTCGCCAACTCTTCGCTGAACGCCGCGAGAATGACGGCCGGCGCCTGCGCCACCGCCGCGCCGTTCATTGGTGACGACTTGACCAGCTCGGCGTGGCCCGACGCGAACCCCGACGGGGCAAGCGCGAGCGACACCGAGGCCAAAACAGCAACGAGTCTTGCCACACCCCTTCTCAAGGACGACACCTCCGCGCAGGATAACGCCCGGTCCCTCTTCAGCCCGAGGACGCGCAGCCACTGGTATGAACCATAGTCTCCCGGCCGAGAGTTCCGCAATGTGCCGAAAGTAGTAAGGTCTGATGGACAGGGCCCGCGGGCCGCCCGCGCTGTCCCGCAGAGTATCATGGATGAAACTGCCACGGAAGAAGGGGGACGGAGACGGTGACGAGGCGACATCGACCGGCGCTCGTACAGGTTTGGGCTGTCACGGCGACGGCCTTGCTCATTACATCGCTCATTACATCAGTGGGATGGCCCGGGGCGCTTCGCACCGCGGCCACGACCCTGACCGAATACACCCGGCCGCGGGCCGCGGAGGCGCAGCCGGCGGGCCCGCCGGCCCGTCTGGAGTGGCTCGGATGGCAGTTCTTTCGCGTGACGACGCCGCGCGGGAAGGTACTGCTCTTCAATCCGGCGCTCAACGATCCGCGGGCGGCGTTCCGGAATCAGGAGTCGCCGCTCAGCCTCGAAGACATCGACAAGGCCGATCTCATTCTCGCGACCGACGGCCACGCCGATGACCAGGGGATGACGGTCGAGATCGCGCGCAAAACGGGCGCCGCGGTGATCACCACCTTCGAGCTGGCGACGTGGATGGTCGGACGCGGCGTCGACACGAGCAAGATCCTTCGCAGCCAGCCCGGCTTCCGGTTCGATGTCGACGGTATCAAGGTCCAGGTCGTCAACGCCGTTCACGGCTCCGGCGCGCCGGCTCTCCCGAACATTCCGGCCGCGGTCTACGGCGGTCCCGCGCTCGGCTTCATCGTGACGCTCGAGAACGGCGTGCGCATCTACCACGCCGGCAGCACCGCGCTGACGATGGACCTGCAGATGTACGGCCGGCTCTACCGCCCCCAGATCGCGCTGCTGCCGATTGCGTCGGGCATGCTGCCGGACGAGGCCGCGATCGCGGCGGAGTTCCTCCGGACCGACAATCCCGACCTGGTCGCTGTGTTCCCGCAGCACCACGCCTCGTCCATGCCGGCCGACCGGCGCGGCCGGGCGTTCGTCGACGCGGTCAACGCGCGGCCGGCGCTGCGCGGGCGGGTCCGCGCCTTCGACCCGAGGCCCGGTCAGGAGTTTCTCCTCACGCCGTCGGGCGTTCGGGTGCGATAGCCGTGCGTGTCGCCGTCATCGGCACCGGCGGGACCGGCGGCTATTTCGGCGCGCTCCTCGCGCGCGCCGGCCACGAGGTGATCTTCGTGGCGCGCGGCGCGCACCTCGACGCGATCCGGTCGCGGGGGCTCGCGGTGAATTCGCGCCTCGCCGGCAACTTCACCGTCCGGGCCGCGGCGACCGACGACATCCGCTCGATCGGCCCGGTGGACCTCGTGCTCGTCTGCGTCAAGACCTACGGCATGGACGCGGTGCTGCCGCTGCTGCCGTCCCTGGTCGGCCCCAAGACGATGATCGTGTCGATGCAGAACGGGATCGACAACGAAGACCGGATCGCCGCGGTGACCGGACCGGAGCCGGTGCTGGGGATGGTCGCGCAGGTGTCGTCGTTTATCCAGGGGCCCGGCGTCGTCGGTCAGACCGGCGGCCCCGGGAAGCTGATCTTCGGTGAGCTGGCCGGCGGCGAGAGCGCGCGCGCGGCGGCGCTGCTCCGGACGTTCCAGGACGCCGGCATCGCCGCGGAGGTACGGCCGGATATCCGGCTCGGTCTCTGGGAGAAGTTCATCTTCATCTGCGGCGTGAGCGGGGTGACCGCGCTCACGCGGCTGCCGATGGGTGTGATCTTTGCGGATCGTGAGACGGCCGCGCTGATGCGCGCGACGCTCGAGGAAGCCGCGGCCGTCGCCCGGGCGGAAGGCGTGGCCGTCGCGCCGCGGTTTGCGGAGCAGTCGGCCGCGCTTATGGCGAAGATGGAGCCGTGGTTTCGAGGTTCGATGGCGCAGGATCTGCACGAGGGGAGGCCGCTGGAGCTCGAGACGCTCAACGGAACGGTCGTACGTCTCGGACACGCGCGCGAGGTCGCGGTCCCGGTCAACCGCACGATCTACGCGGCGCTGCGGCCCTTCGCGGGCGGCGCGCCGGCGACGCCGGCGCCTCCCGCCGGCTAATCCCGCGTGAGCGGGGAGATTCCAAAGCCGGGGTAGCGCGGGCCGGCCCGGGGCGTGCGGCGCGGATGTCCGCGGGGTCTTGCGCGCGGAAAATATCCTGTGGCATACTCGAATTTGCATCAGCAGGCTGAATAAGTCGGTTGGTAGCACGGCACGGGTAGGGGTGGGAGTGAAGATGGCGGCAGGGACGGTGAAGTGGTTCAGTGCGGAGAAGGGATACGGGTTCATCACGCCGGAGACCGGCGGCAAGGACCTGTTCGTTCACTACAGCGCGATTCAGGCGGACGGCTACAAGAGCCTGAACGAGGGCGACAAGGTGGAATACGAGGAGACTCAGGGCCGCAAAGGCCCGCAGGCGTCCAACGTGCGCGTTGCCCGCTGACACGGCGGCGCTGCCATACGACAATTGATGTCGACGGGGACGGCCGGGAACCGGCCGTCCCCACGTAATTCCCCGCGAGCCACGCGGGCACGCACGCCACGCGATGATGAGGGGGGGGACGCGGATGAGCGCTGGCGGCTCCGGTCACACCACGTACGCGACGCGATTCGGACTCCGGCCGGTCGTCTACGGGCAGCGGGGTGTGGTCGCGACGGCCAATCCGCTCGCCACGATGGCGGGCGTCCGCATGCTCGCGCAGGGCGGCAACGCGGTCGACGCCGTGGTTGCCGCGGCCGCCTCACTCGGGGTGGTCGAACCGTACATGTCGGGGCTGGCCGGCTGCGGGACCTTGATGCTGACGCGGCCGGGCCAACCGCCGAAGGCGCTGGTGTTTCTCGGCCGCGCGCCGTCCGCGGCCGCGCCGGAGCGGTTTGCCAAGGGCCTTCCGGATACCGGCTATGAGGCCGCCGCCGTACCCGGCAACCTCGCCGGATGGGCGCGCGTGCTGGCGGAGCACGGGACCATGCCGCTCGCGCGCGTGCTCGAGCCGGCGATCGAGTACGCGGAGCGGGGCATTCCGTTCACTCCCTTCGACGAGATGATGTTTCGCGAAAGCGCCGGGCGCCTCACCCAGGAGGGTGTGGCGGCGTACCTGCACGGAGGCGAGGTGCCGCGTCCGGGGACGCTGCTCGTTCAATCCAACCTCGCGGCCACGCTGCGGCGGATCGGCGCCGACGGCGCAGGCTACCTCTACGGGGGCCCGCTTGGGCAGGCGATCGGCCGGCTGATGCGGGAGCGCGGCGGGCTGGTCGGCGAGCAGGACCTGCGCGACTATCCCGAGTCGCTGCATTGGGCCGACCCGATTTCCATTGACTATCGGGGCGTCACCGTCTTCGCGCCGCCGCCCCCGACGAGCGCCGTGCAGGTGCTGGAGACGCTCGGCATCCTCGGCGGGTTCGAGCTGGGCCGGACGGAGCATCTCGGTCCCGAGCACGTCGGTCTCGTCGCCGACGCCGCGCGCCTCGCGCGGCTCGACACCGACCGCTACGTGGGCGACCCGGACACCGCCGCTGTGCCGGTGGCCCGGGTGTTGTCGGCGGAGCACCTCGAGGGCCTCCGCGCGCAGATCGACGCGCGTGCCTGGTCCGACGGCGGGTCGCGCGCCGCGGCGCCGCCGGCGGGCGAGGCCGCCGGCGGCAACCGTTCGACGACGCATCTCGCCGCCGCGGACGCCGGCGGGCTCGCCGTCAACATCACGCAGAGCCTGGGGCACGCCTTCGGCTGCGGCGTCGTCGTGCCCGGCACCGGCGTCTGCCTGAACAACGCGATGCATTGGTTCAACAACCGTCCCGGCCATCCCAACCAGGTCGCGCCGGGGAAGCGGCACGAGTGGCCGATCGCGCCGGTGCATCTCTTCCGCGGCGGCCGGTTCTGGTCGACGGTGGGCACGCCGGGCTCGTACGGCATTCTGGTCACCACGGTACAGGTGCTGGTGAACCTCATCGACTTCGGACTCAATATTCAGGATGCGATCGCGGCGCCGCGGTTCCGGTGGATCGACGACGTCGCCGACGCGTTGCCCGCGCGGGCGCTACGGATCGAGTCGAGGATGCCGCAGGCGACGCGCGAGGCCTTCGCCCGCCGCGGCTACGGCGTCGACACGCTGGGGCCTTGGTCGATGCGGGTCGGCGGCGTGCAGGGCGTACAGATCGATCCCGAGACCGGCTGGCTGGCCGGGGCCGCGGACCCGCGACGCAACGGGTACGCGGTGGCCTGGTGACGGCGATGGGGATCTCGCGATCGGGCGCGACCGTCGCCGAACCGATCGTCATCGTCGGCGCCGGTGCGATCGGCGGCACCATCGGCGCGCATCTCGTGCGGCAGGGACGCGAAGTGCTCTTCGTTGACGCGGCCCGCGAGCACGTCGAAGCGGTGAACCGCGACGGCCTCCGTATCGAGGGCCGGGACGCGTTTACCGTACGGGTCCCGGCGGCGACGCCGGACGGCCTCCCCGCCGCGCTCGGCGGCCGGCGGCCCGGCGTGGTGATGCTGGCGGTCAAAGCGCTTCACACCGATGCGGGACTCGACGTCATCGCGCCGGTGCTTCCCGCGGACGGATACGTCGTCTCGATGCAGAACGGCCTGAACGAGCGGCGGATCGCGGCGCGGCTCGGCGCCGCGCGCACGGTGGGCGCGTTCATCAACTTCGGCGCCGACTATCACGGGCCCGGCCGGATCATGTACGGCGGACCCGGCGCGCTCTACCTGGGTGAGCTCGACGGCGCGATCACGCCGCGGGTTGAGGCACTAGGCGACATGATGCGGGAGGCCTTTCTCCCGAACACCACGATCACGCCGAACATCTGGGGTTATCTCTGGGGGAAGATGGGCTACGCGTCCATGCTCTTTGCGACCGCGGTGGTGGACGAGACGATGGCCCAGGTACTCGGCGATCCCACCAACACACTGCTGCTCGCCAACCTCGCCGCGGAAGTGACCCGCGTGGCCGAGGCGGAAGAGGTCCGGTGCGAGGCCTTCGACGGCTACGAGCCGGAGGCGATGCGGTTCCGGGAGCCGCGCGATTGGGCCGGCATCCGGCGCAGCCTTGCCGCGCTGGTGGAACACAACCGCGGCTCGCTCAAGCAGAAGAGCGGCATCTGGCGGGATCTCGCCGTCCGGCGCCGCCGCACCGAGGTCGACGCCCAGATCGGCGAGATCGTCGCCATCGGCCGGGATCGCGGCCTCGACCTGCCGCTCAACGCCCGCCTCGTGGAGATGATTCACGACCTCGAGGCCGGCCGGCGCGCGATGCACCCCGACAACCTGGCCGAACTGCGGCGCCTCGACGGCGCGACCTACGGCGGAGGCGGCCGGTGAGCCTGAGCGCCTACCGTACCTTCGTCGACCGTCATCTCGACGAGATCCTCGCCGATCTCACGGCCCTCGTGGAAGTGGAGTCCCCGACCACCGTGAAGGCGGCGGTCGACCGTGCGGCGCGCCATCTCGCCGGCCGCTTCGCGGACGCCGCGGGCGCGGAGATCGTGTGGCATGCGCAGCCGGAGTGGGGCGACCACTTCGAGGCGAGGATCGGCCGCGGGCCCAGACGGATTTTGTTGTTGGGCCACGTGGACACGGTGTGGCCGCTCGGCACGATCGAGCGGCTGCCGTGCCGCATCGACGGCGGGCGCATCACGGGGCCCGGCTCGTTCGACATGAAATCGGGCGACATTCAGGCCCTGTGGGCGCTCCGCGCGGTCATCGAGCAGGGGGCCGCGGCCGACAAGACGTTTGTGTTCTTCGCCAACACCGAGGAGGAGGCCGGGAGCCCGACGTCCCGGCCGATCATCGAGCAACTCGCACGCGAGTCCGAATGCGTCCTCGTCCTGGAGCCGTCGGTGGGCTCCGAAGGCGCCGCCAAGCTCTGGCGCAAGGGGGTCGGCATGTTCCGGCTCGAGGTCACGGGCCAGGCGAGCCACGCGGGCGCCGATCCGGAGAAGGGCCGCAGTGCGGTTCTGGAGTTGGCCCGCCAGATCGTGGATCTCTACGCGGCGGTCCCGCTCGCGGCCGCGGGCACGACGCTGAACGTCGGCGTCGTCCGGGGCGGCTCGCGGTCGAACGTCGTCGCGGCGTCCGCCGAGGCGCTGATCGACCTACGCGTCCGCACCGCGGCGGAGGCCCGGCGCGCCGAGGCCGTCATCCGCGAGCGGCCGGCGTTCGTGCCGGGGACGACGGTGCGCGTCACCGGCGGCCTGAACCGGCCGCCGATGGAAGAGACCCCGGCGTCGCGCCGCCTCTACGAGCAGGCGCGGGCGATCGCCGCGGACGAGGGATTCGAGCTGCCGGCCGGCGGGACGGGCGGCGGCAGCGACGGCAATTTCACCGCCGCCATCGGCGTGCCGACGCTCGACGGCCTCGGCGCGGTCGGCGGCGGCGGACACGCGGACAGCGAGCACGTCCGGCTCGCCGCGGTGGCGCCGCGCACGGCGTGGTTTGCGCGCCTCCTGGCGGAGTTGTAGGCTCCTAGGGAATTCCGGCCACCACTTCGATCTCGACCTTCAGCTCCGGCCGTGCGAGCGCGCTCACGCCGACGGTTGAGCGCGCCGGCAGGTCCCCGGGAAACGCTTTGCGGTAGACCTCGTTCATCGCCGCGAAGTCGGCCATGTCGGTGAGAAACACGGTGGCCTTGAGCGCGTGCGCCATGTTCGTCCCCGCGGCCTCGAGCACGGCCTGGATGTTGTCCAGGCAGTTCTGCGTCTGTTCCCGGATGCCCGGCGGCACCTGCCCGGCCGGGTCCGCGCCGACTTGCCCCGACGTAAACACAAGGTTGCCGTACTTGATACCGGGCGAGTACGGCGACGCGGGGCGGGGACGGCTTGACGGAAACACGGACTGGCGGGCCATCGATCACCTCCGGAGTGTGACGGCTGGCTGTCATGACGTGGTGGCGCAGGGCAGCCGGCCGGGATGTCCTTGACTTCGTGGACGCCGCGGGCCTTCCCCCTGACGGGGACTAGGCCGCGGAATGCGCGGCCGTCGCCTGTGGCCTGCGCCGGAGGGGCGCGTCTACCGGTTGCGAAGGTAGTCCCGCGCCGCCGGAAGCGACGGTGCGATTGCCACCACGCCCTTGAGGCCGAGAATATCGAATAAGCGACTTATCGCGGGATTGGAGACGACCACCACAAGGCGCGACCCGTACGCGCGCGCGGCGCCCAGGAGTACGCGGATGCCGGAGGCGTCCAAGTGTCGAAGGCCGCTCAGGTCCACGATCACGCGGGAACCCCTCGCGAACCCGTCCGCGATCGCGTTCGCCAGCACCGAGGTGGTGCCGAGGTCGACCTCTCCCGAGGCGACAACGGTGACATTCCCGGGACCGACCTCGACCCGCGTTTGAAGGTACTGCACGTCCCCACCCCTGGCCCGCCCGTGCCAAGGCGATAATTTAGGGGACGGGCGGCGAGTGCGCAATACTGCGAAGGCCCGATCTAGCGGAACCCGAAACTGCCGCGGATCCCGTCGAGTATGATCCGAGCACAGCAGCATCCCGAACGTCAGTGCGGGCACCGCTATCCGCCGCGCATGAACGACGGGTAGAGCGTCATCCCGCCGTCGACGAAGAGCGTCGTTCCGGTCACATAGGCCGCGGCGTCGGAGACCAGCACGACCACCATGCGCGCGACCTCGTCCACCGTGCCGACGCGGCCCATCGGGATCTTGCCGAGAAGGTTGGCGAGCTGCGCCGGGTCGCTCCACACGTCTTGGTTGATCGGGGTCTGGATCGCGCCCGGGGCGACGGCCACCACCCGCACGCCGGACGGCGCGGCTTCCTGGGCCAGCGTCTTCGTCAGCATGCTGAGGCCGGCCTTGCTCGCCGTGTACGCGCTGTAGCCCGTCCACGGAATTCGCTCGTGCACGGACGTGAGGTTCACCACGACCCCCCGCTTCGCCGGGACCATCCGCCGCAGCGCTTCGCGCGCGCACAGGTAGGCGCCGGTCAGGTTGATGTCGAGGACGCGGCGCCACGCGTCGGGCGCCTGCTCCCACCCCGCCGCCCGCGGGCCGTCGATGCCCGCGTTGTTGACCAGGATGTCCAGGCCGCCCCAGGCCCGGTCGACCTGCGCGAACATGCGGCCGACCTGCGCCGGATCGGCCACGTCCGCCTGCGCGGCGATCGCGGCGCCGCCCGCCGCCGTGATCTCCGACACCACGGCCTGCGCCGCGTCGGGATGCGTGACGTAGTTGATGCAGACGCGGGCGCCTTCTCCCGCGAGGGCGAGGCCGATCGCCCGTCCGATGCCGGAGTTGGCGCCGGTCACGAGGGCGCGCCGGCCCCGCAGATTAAGATCCACGCGCCGTCTCCGCGACGCTCGGCATGTGCCACGCGTGTCCATCGCGCTGCGGGAGGGCGTCCACGGCCTGCGGCCCCCAGGTGCCCGCCGGATATGCCGGCAGGCCGTCCGGCGGCGCCGTCCGCCACGCGTCCAGCACCGGCTGCACGATCGACCACGACGCTTCGATCTGATCCGCGCGCATGAACAGCGTGGCGTCGCCCCACATGACGTCGAGCAGCAGCGTCTCGTACGCCTCGGGCGGCTCGCCGCCGAACGCGCGGCAGTAATCGAACTCCATGTCGGCCGTGTCGAGGTGCATCACGGGGCCGGGACGTTTCGCCTGGAACCGCAGCATCACGCCCTCGTTGGGCTGGATGCGCACGATCAACTGATTGGGCCGCCAGTGCTCGACGGTCGCGGGCGGAAAGGGCAGGTGCGGCGCCGGCTGAAACTGGACGAGCGCCTCGGTCGCCTTGACCGGCAGGCGCTTGCCGGTGCGGAGATAGAACGGGACGCCCTGCCACCGCCAGTTGTCGACGAACAGACGGAGCGCCGCGAACGTCTCGGTCGAGGACTCGGCCGCGATGCCGGGTTCGGCCCGATACCCGGGGACCGCCGCGCCGTCGATCGTTCCCGGGCCGTACTGGCCGCGCACCGCCGCGGCCGCCACGTCGCCCGTGAGGCGGCGCACCGCGCGCAGGACGTCCGTTTTCTTGTTTCGGACCTCGTCGGCGTCGAACGACACCGGCGGCTCCATCGCGACGAGACACAAAATCTGCAGGAGGTGGTTCTGCACCATATCGCGCAGCGCCCCGGCCTGATCGTAGTACGCGCCGCGCTGCTCGACCCCGACGGTCTCGGCGACCGTGATCTGCACGTGGGCGATATACCGGCGGTTCCACACGGGCTCGTAGAGCGTGTTCCCGAACCGCAGCGCGAGGATGTTCTGCACGGTCTCCTTGCCGAGGTAGTGATCGATCCGGAAGATCTGCCGCTCGGTGAACACGCGCCCGATCGCCGCGGTGAGGGCACGCGCCGAGTCGAGGCCGCGCCCGAAGGGCTTCTCGACCACCAGGCGCGCATGGTCCGCGAGGCCGGCGGTGCCGAGGCCCGCCGCGATCGGCTCAACGGCCGCCGGCGGAGTCGCGAGGTAGAGGACACGCTGCGCCGGCGTGCGCCACAGCCGTTCCAGCGCTGCGATCGCGTCGGCGAGCGCCCGTCCTCCCGCGGGGCTGGATAGATCGCCGCGAAGCCGCGTGATCGCCGGGGCGAGCGCGTCCCAGCGCGCCGGCTCGGTGCGGCCGCGTCGCGAAAAGCGGTCTACCGCCTCGCGGACGTGGCGCCGGAACGCGTCGTCGTCCATCGGACCGCGATCCAGGCCGATCGCGGCGAAGCGTTCGGGCAGCCAGCCGTCGACCGACAGGTTGTACAGGGCGGGGAACAGTTTGCGCGCCGCGAGGTCGCCGCCGGCGCCGACGATCACCATAATTGTCGGGCCCGGGCGCGCCTCCGCGTGGGTCTCGTGGGCTCCTGACGGCGGCCCGGCCTGCGGACTCACGTCGCCGGAAACTCGCCGGCGGCCGCCAGCGCCGCGGCCGTCAGATCCTCGAGGCGCTCGAGCGCGGTGTCCACCGGGCCGCGCAGGTGCACGCGCAGCGCGCGCTGGCCGTGCCGGCGCAGCGCCTCGAGGTCGCCGAGCGCCTGTGCGCGATTGAACACGCCGAACGTGTACGGCTGGCCGGGCACGGGCGCGTCTTCGGCGTCGTCGGCGGTGATCAACAGGAACAGTCCGTGTGGCGGGCCGCCCTTATGGTACTGCCCGGTCGAGTGCAGGTAGCGCGGACCGTACCCGAGCGTCGTCGCCAGGCGCGTCGCATCGCGCAGCCGAGCGCGAATCGCCGTGAGGCGCCGGTGCGTCTCGGGCGCCTCGGTGAGATACGCGAGCAGGGCGATGTAGCCACCCGGGCGCCGCGCCCGGAAAAACTGCGCCAGCGTCGCCGCCAGGTTGGCCTCGGGCGCGTCCGTGTACACGGCCAGCGTGCCGTCGATCTGGGACGGCGACGGTTCGGGCAGGCGGCGCTCGCGGCGGACGACGTCGAGAAGCCGGTTCGTGTTGTCTTTGCTCTCCTGGACGTTGGGCTGATCGAAGGCGTTGATGCCGAGGATCGCGCCCGCGGTGGCCGTCGCGATCTCCCATCGGAAGAACTCCGGCGCGACGTCGATCGTGTCGCTCATCTCGACGGTCACCAGGGGATGGCCGGCGCTCCGGAGCGCGCGGAGCCGCGCCTCGACCGGGCCGCCGGTGTCGCCCCGGCGGCGGAGGTTCACGAACAGCCGGTCCGAGCCGTACGCACCGACGTCGCCGAGCGGCTCGTCGGCGACCGGGAGCAGGCCCGTCCCTTGTTTTCCGGTGCTTTCGGCGAGGAGCTGTTCGAGCCAGGTCCCGAACGTGGTCACGGCTTCGGAGACCATGAACGTCACTTTATCGCGGCCCCGCCGGGCGAGCTCGCCCATGATCGCGCCGAGGCGCACGCCCGCGTTCCGCTCGGGCGGATTCGACGGTCCGCACGCCTCGGCCATACCCACCGCCCGTTCAAGCATCCGCGGCAGGTCCAGGCCGGCGAGGGCGGCGGGGACGAGTCCGAAATACGTGAGCGCGGAGTACCGGCCGCCCACATCCGCGGCGTTGGTGAAGACGCGGCGGTAGCTTCGCGCTTCGGCCTGCCGGGCCAGCGGCGTGCCGGCGTCGGTGATCACAAGGAAGTCCTCGCCCGCGCGGTCGCCGGACGCGGCCTGCCGCTTCGCGTAGAAGTACTCGCCGAACGCGAGCGGCTCCGCGGTCGTGCCGGACTTGCTCGCCACGATGAACAGCGTTTGGGCGCCGGCCGCCCACCGGTCCTCCGCCAGGATCGTCGCGGGATCGGTCGTGTCGAGCACGGAGAGCAGGAGACCGCCGGTCTGGGGGAACGTCCGCTCGAAGACGAGAGGCGCGAGGCTGCTGCCACCCATCCCCATGTGCAGGACCTGACGATAGCCTGCCCCTGTCGCGACGGCGGCGAAGCGGCGCAGATCGGGCAGCGCCTCAGTCATCGCCGCCGGCGCGCGCAGCCAGCCGAGGCCGTCACGCACCACGGCCTGACCCGCGGGATCGCTCGTCCAGAGCGCGGCATCCCTCGCCCACAACCGCTCCACGAAGCGCTCCCGCGCCAGCGCCTCGAGGCGCTCGTCGACGGCCGCTTCGTCCTGGGGTGACGCCGAGAACCCGAACGTCAGGGGCATGGGTCTCCTCAGATGGTGGCGCGCGGGATGGCCTGCCCGATCCTGTTCGGTCCCGCCGCCGCGTGTCCTACCGCGGCAAGGATCGCGCCGCATCCGGCCCGTATTCGTCCCCGGGCGTCCCCGCGCCGACATCCTCAAGGAGGCCGCCATGTCCGCACAGCGCCGAGCGCCGCGTCCGGAAGATCTCGCCGACCTCGTGATCCTCTCCGACGCGCAGATCTCGCCGGACGGAAGCCGCGTCGCCTTCGTTCGCACCGAAATCGACGCCGCTACCGACGAGTACCGCTCGTCGATTTGGGTCGCCGGCAGCGGCGGCGGCGAGGCATCTCTTCAGCTAACGCGCGGCCGGCGCGACAGCGCCCCGCGGTGGTCGCCGGACGGCCGGACGCTCGCGTTCCTCTCCGACCGCGACGGCGCGAACCAGTTGTATCTGCTCCCGCTCGAGGGCGGTGAGCCGCGCCGCGTGTCGGCGCTTCCATACGGGGCCGGACCCGCGGTCTGGGCGCCCGACGGCGGCCGCATCGCGTTCCGCGCCGACGTCGACGCAGGTCCCGGGTCTCCCGGGGGTGCCGCGGCGGCGGATCGGGCGAAGGACGCCTCCTGCCCGCGTCTCGTCACGCGCGCGCAATACAAAGCCGACGGCTTCGGCTACACGTTCGGCCGGCGCCATCACGTCTTCGTGCTCACCGTGGCGGACGGCCGCGTCACGCAGGTGACTCATGAGGACGCCGAGCACGCGGGTCCGGCGTGGTCTCCCGACGGCCGCCGCCTCGCGTTCGTTCGCGCGCGCGCCGGCGCGGCCGATTACAGCCTCTTCGACCTGTGGACCGTGGATGCGTCGGGCGGCGAACCCCGCCGGCTGACGAGCGAGATCGGCCGGGCCGTGGCGCCGGCGTGGTCCCCCGACGGCGCGTGGATCGCCTGCTTCGGAGGAGATGAGCAGGAGCGGGGGTTCGGCGACCCCATGGCGCGGGTCTGGCTCGTGCCCTCCGCGGGGGGAGCGCCTCGGCGTCTCACCGGCGGGTACGATCGCGGCGCGGTGCTCGCGCGGCCGCACGAGGTGTCGGCGCCGCCGATCTGGTCGCCCGACGGCCGGGCCATCACGTTCCTCGCCGCCGATGCCGGCCGCACGCACGTGGTGCGCGCCGCGGTGCCGGACGGCGCGGTCGCCACGGTCGTCGGCGGCGATCGCCAGATCCAGAGCGTGACGGAAGCCGGGGGACGGCTCGCCTACACGGCGTCTGATCCGCAGATCCCGGCCGACCTGTTCGTGTGCGGCGCGGACGGCTCCACGGAGCGGCGGTTGACCCGCGTCAACGACGCCTGGCTGAGCACGCTCGCGCTGCCGCGTGTTGAGCACCGCCGGTTCTCCAGCCCGCACGGCGGCGAGCTCGACGGGTGGGTGACGCATCCGGTGGACGGCCGCCGCCCCGCGCCCCTCCTGGTCGAGATCCACGGCGGACCGGCCAGCTACGCCGGCCCGCTGTTCCCATCGGGGCTCTGGCACACCTACGTCCTCGCCGCGCAGGGCTGGGCCGTGCTTCAGTTGAACCCGGTCGGCTCCGGATCGTACACCAAATCCTTCGCGCTCGGTATCCGCGGCTGTTGGGGTGAGCGAGACCTACCGGAGCAGCTGGCCGCGGTCGACGCGCTGGTGGCCGACGGCACCGCGGACGCGCACCGGCTCGCCGTGTCCGGCTATTCCTACGGCGGCTTCATGACCTCGTGGACGATCACGCACACCGACCGCTTCAAAGCCGCGGTCGTCGGCGCGCCGGTCGTGAACGTGGAGTCGTTTCACGGAACCTCCGACATCGGGCCGTGGTTCGGGGAGTGGGAGATGCGCGGCGACGTGGTCACGCAGCGGGAGACGTACCGCCGCCTCTCGCCGATCAACTATGTCGAGCGGGCGACGACGCCCACGCTCATCGTGCACGGCGAGGCGGACGACCGCTGTCCGATCGGGCAGGGGGAGGAGTTGTTCGCGGGGCTGATCGCGGCCGGCCGGGCGCCGGTGGAGTTCGTGCGGTATCCGGGGCAGAGCCACGGCTTTCGGGGGACCGGACGCCCGAGCCACCGCGTCGACGTCGTGCGGCGTGTCGTGGAGTGGATCGGGCGGTACGTGCGGCCCGCGGAGTAGCTCCCGGCTCACCGTCGGACCCTCCCGCCAGGAGAGATCTCCGCGCCGTACGCGGCGGCGCCGTCCGCGGTGATGTAGCCGTCGTCGACGTCGGCTTGGATCTCCGGAACCGGCCGCGTCGCCGGGTCGCCGAAGCCGCTGCCGCCCGCGATCTCGATCGTCGCGCGCTCCGCGGTGCCGCGCAGTTCGGCGACCCCGACGGTGGCGCTCGCCTCGCGGACTTGTCCGTTCTCGACGACGAACGCGCGGGCCCGGCGTCCCGGCAGGCCGCCGTGCAGCCCCGGCGTCGACACGAGCATCCCGTGCGGGCGGAAGTCGACCAGCACCGAATTAGGGCTCGGCCGGCGCAGGCCCATGCGGACGCGCTGCCCGAGGCCGCCGCGGTAGCGGCCGGGCCCGCCGGAATCCGCGATCAGTTCCTTGCACTCCACGATGAGCGGCGTCCGGCTCTCGAACATCTCCACCGAGACGTTGGCCGCCGACGTGGGATAGAGGAGGGCGGACGTGCCGTCGCCGTGCGCGCTCCCGCCCTGGCCGCCGCCCTGGAAGAGATGATCGTTGAACGGACGTCCCTCCGCGTCACGGCCGTAGCTGCCCATGCCGATCGGGAGTCCCGTGAACGCCTGCACGCGCTCCGGCAGGACGCCGGCGAGCGCGCGGAAGACGGCGGGCCCCAGATACCAGCCGGTGTGCGTGCGCTCGTTGACCGACGCCGGATGCCGGCAGTTGAGGACCGAGCCTTCCGGGGCGATGACCCGAAACGGACGATAGCATCCGGCGTTGGACCGGATTTCCGGCGTCAGGATCGACTTGAGCGCATAGGTCGTGTGGGCGGCCGTGTAGTGGTAGGTGCAGTTCATACCGCCGCGGGGCAGCTGTGGGGGCGCGCCGGTGAAATCGACGGTGATCTCGTCGCCGGCGACGACGACGGCGCAGGGTAGACACAGCGGCTCGTCGAGGCCGTCGTACCAGACCTCACTGCGGTAGGTGCCGTCCGGCACCGCGCGAATCGCGTCGCGCATCGCCTGTTCGGCCCGCGACTGCACGGTGTGGGCCAGCGCCGCGAGCGAGTCGAGGCCGTACTCGTCCATGAACCCGAGCAGCCGTTCCGCGCCGATCCGGTTGCTCGAGACCTGAGCCTGGATGTCTCCGAGCACCATCTCCGGACGGCGGACGTTGGCGCCGATCACCGCCATGAGGTCGTCGTTGAGGACGCCCTGCCGGTACAGCCTGAGCGGCGGGATCTGCAGCCCTTCGTCGTAGACCTCGCGCGCGTTGAGGGAGTCGCGGGTCCCGCCGATGTCGGAGGCGTGGGCGATCGAACCGACAAGAGCGCACACGCGGCCCCGCCGGAACACCGGCGTCACGACGGCGAGGTCGTAGAGATGTCCGGCGCACATCCACGGGTCGTTGGTGACGAGCACGTCGCCATCGCGCAGCGTCTCCTTCGGGAAGGCGCGCAGCATGTGGCGCACGGCGAGCGGCAGCGACAGGTTGAACACCGGCATTGACCGCGGCGAGTGCGCGATCGACTCGGCGTCCGCGTCGAGCAGCTCGCACCCGAAGTCCTGGGCCTCGCCGATGATCGTGCTGAAGGCCGTGCGGAGAATGGTGATCCAGCATTCCTCCGCGATGTTGATGAGGCGGCTCCACATGATCTCGAGCGAGATCGGATCGAACGGCGAATCGCCGCGGGCAGGAAGCCGCGGAGCGTCAGTCCGCGCCATGGCCGCGGCCTCCGTGAAGAGAAGCCGGCTGTCTCGCCTGCCGGGCTACGGCCAGCCGGAGATTGCCGGCCGCGTCGACCGTGAGCCGGTCGCCCGGGCCGACGACCGTGGTGGCTTCGCGTTCCTCGATGATCGCCGGCCCGTCGGCCCGCATGCCGGGGCGCAGCAGATCGCGGTCGTATACCGGTACCTCGACGAATCCGCCGCTCTCCGGGAAGTACGCCGGCCGCCGCGTCCGCACGGCCGCGCTTGCGTCCGCCGGGCCCGGGTCACCCGTGCGCAGCCGGACGTCCGGCCGGGGGCCCGTCACGCTGAGCCGCCAGTTCAGCGCCTGGATCGGGCGGTCGGAGAGAAAGACGCCGTAGCGGCGGCGGTATTCCGCCTCGAACGCGGCCGCCAATCGCGCGGCGACGTCGGGGCCGAGGGGTCCGTCCGGGACCGGCACCTCGATGTCGTGGAACTGGCCGAGGAGGCGCATCTCCGCGCGCCGCTCGCGTACGATCAACCCGGGCGCGACACCGGCGTCCCGCAGCGCCCCGAGGCCTTGGGCCTCCATCTCCGCGTACAACGCGGCCACGCGATCCCACGGCAGGCCGTCGAGCGGTCCGGGCAGGGAGTGCACCAGCTCGACGCTGACCGGCGCGACGAGGAGCCCGAGCGCGGAGGCCACGCCCGAGGCCGGCGGAACGATGACATCCGACATGCCGAGGATGCGCGCGACGCGCGCGGCGTGCGACGGGCCGGCGCCGCCGAAGGCGATTAGCGCGAACCGCCGGGGATCCTGCCCGCGCTCGATCAGATAGACCCGCGCCGCGGCCGCCATGTTCTCGAGGACGATCTGGTGGATGCCCCAGGCCGTCCCCACCGCGTCGAGGCGCAGCGGCTCGCCGAGGCGCTCCAGCGCGGTGACCGCGGCGGGCCGGTCGAGCGGCATCGTGCCGCCGAGAAACGATGCTTCATTGAAGTACCCGAGCGCGAGGCAGGCGTCGGTAACCGTCGGCGCCCGGCCGCCGCGGCCGTAGCACGCCGGACCCGGCTCCGCGCCGGCGCTGTGCGGTCCCACCTTCAGCAACCCGAGCGAGTCGATCCAGGCGATCGAGCCGCCGCCCGCGCCGATCTCCATCATGTCGACCGTGGGCACCGTCACCGGCAGTCCCGAGCCGCGCTTGAAGCGGTGGACGCGCGCGACTTCCATCTCCGGCGCGATGGCCGCCCGGCCGTCGCGAATGAGGCAGATCTTCGCCGTGGTGCCGCCCATGTCGAAGCCGACGAGATCGCGCAGCCCGAGGGGCCCGCCGAAGAACGCGGTCACGAGCGCGCCGCCCGCCGGACCGGACTCGAGCAGCCGGATCGGGAAGCGCCGTGCGGTGTCCGGCGCCGCGGCGCCGCCGGTCGACTGCATCAGCGTGAACCGGCCGGTGAAGCCGCGCTCGCCGAGCGTCGACTCGAGGCGCCCGACGTAGCGGTCGAGGAGCGGCTGCACGTACGCGTTGCAGACGGTTGTGCAGGTGCGCTCGTACTCGCGAATTTCGGGGACGACGTCGCTCGACAGCGACACGGCGACGCCCGGGGCGGCGTCGCGAATCGCCGCGCGCGCGGCCTGTTCGTTCGCCGGGTTGCGGTACGAATGCAGGAACGCCACGGCCACGGCTTCGATCCCGTCGGCGGCGAGCCGTTCCGCGACGCGCCGGACGGCGTCGCGATCGATCGGGGCCAGCAGCTCGCCGTCGGCCGCGACGCGTTCGTCGACCTCGAGGCGGTCCCGCCGGGGCACGAGCGGGTCAGGGAAGCGCAGGAACAGATCGTAGATGTCGTAGCGCTGTTCCTTGCCCATCTCGAGAATGTCGCGGAAGCCCCGCGTGGTGAGCAGGGCGGTGCGCGCGCCGCGGCGCTCGATGATCGCGTTCGTCACGAGGGTCGTGCCGTGCACGAGGACGGTCACGTCGCCCACGGCGACCCCCGCCGCGGCGCAGAGCGCCAGCAGGCCGGCCAGGGCGGCGCGGGCGGGATCCTCGGGCGTCGTCAGAACCTTGTGCAGGCGCAGCTCGCCGGTCGTCTCGTTGAGCAGCACCAGGTCGGTGAAGGTGCCGCCGATGTCCAGTCCGACACGGTACCAGCCACGCGCGGAGCGAGGCGCGGCCGTCATTGACGAGGCGGTGCGTTCCGCCGCTGCACGAACCCGATGTAGTCGAGATCCTGCGCGGGCACGCCGAGTTGGCGGAGGATGGCCATGGCCTGCGCGCGGTGGTGCACGTCGTGGAGCAGCAACTGCGTGGCGATGTCCGCCTTCGTCGCGGTCAGCGTAATGGCTCTGTCCGGCCAGCGGAGTTCGGAGGTGACCTCGCGGTCCCAATCTGCGGTCTGCTCGAGGACGGCCTGTACCCGGCGCATCTGCGGCTCCCACACCGCCTCGAGATCGGAGAATGCCGGCTGGCGATCCTCTCCAATCGGCCACTCCGACATCGGCGGCAGCGGACCCGCTTCCAGGCGGGCGCTCAGATAGAATTCGGTCGCCGCGATCTCGATCAGCGTAGCCCGGAGGGTGGCGAGGCCGAATGGGAACGGGCGGATGTACTGCGCCTGCGTGAGCGGCCGGACCCAGTCGAACAGGCGCCGGCGGGCCTGCGACTGGACTCCGTAGACGCGGGCCGCGTCGATCGCGCGCGTCGCCATCGCGATGTCCGGGGAGACGCCGATGCGCGCGGCGTCAGGCCCGGGGCGCTTTGTCTTTGGGATACTCCTCGCGCCGCGCCACGAACCCGATATAGTCGAGGTTCTGCGCCTCGACGCCCAACTGTTTGAGCATGGCCATCACCTGGGCGCGGTGGTGCACCTCGTGCATCAGCATCTGGACTCCGATCTCGGCTTTGCTGACGGTCACGATTGCCACCTTATCGCCCTGCTCGAGCCGCCGGGTTACCGTCTTCGACCAGTCGGTGGTGCCGGCGAGCGTCGCCCGCGTCTGCGGCGCTTGGGCGGTCCAGACCTTCTCGAGGTCCGCGAAGGTGGGCTGGCGGGTTTCGTTGATCGGGAAGTCGTCATTGAGGGGCGGCGGCGGCAGGGGTTCTCCCCGCAGCCGCATGCTGTAGAGTAATTCCACCCTGGCGATTTCGATGAGGGTCGCGCGTATCGTCCCCATGCCGAACGGGAACCGCTGCGTGTATTGTTCCTGGCTCAGCGGACGCACCCAGCCGAAAAGACGCTGCCGCGCCTGGGTCAGGACGTCGTAGACGTGCGCGTAATCCATCACGGCACCTCCGCGCTAGCGAGTCGGCGCGCGCACCGGTGTGCGCAGGCGCCGCCTATCCGATGACCGAACGGATGACGTCTTCCACCGCGCCATACCGGCCGACGAACGTGGGCGTGTCGCGCAGCGTATACGGCCGGGCCGCGGTGCTGCGGAGCACGGTGACGAGCTCAGAGAAGCGCGCGAGATCGTCGGATTCGTATCCGACGAC